>NZ_PIZM01000002.1:362397-662397 GCF_002835465.1 Psychromonas sp. psych-6C06
AGCTGTTAGCTGTTAGCTCAAACATTTTCTTACAGGCACAAAAAAAGGCAACCCCTTAGGATTACCTTCTATTCAAACATAATGAGCTAGTTTTAGCTCATCGAAGCAATATTAAAGAGCTACGATGTTTTCTGCTTGAGGACCTTTTTGACCTTGAGTAACAGTGAACTGTACTTTTTGGCCTTCAGCAAGAGTTTTAAAACCAGTGCTTGCGATTGCAGAGAAGTGTGCAAATACGTCTGGACCGTTTTCTTGCTCAATGAAACCAAAACCTTTAGATTCGTTGAACCATTTTACTGTACCAGTAGTAGTTGTAGACATAATAGTATCCTATTTAATTTTTGAGTAATTTAACCTTGCTATTCAAGGCATTTTTGCTAGAAGTGTTGCTATTACTTATGAAGTATAGGATTCGGTACATAATACGGAACAATGAACATAAATATAAAACTAACTCTCAAGCTGTGAAAGAGTATATATGGCTTTAAATAGCTGTCAACACCTATTTATTTAAAATATAAAATTTTTAAAAATAAAAGCCTTCTATTATATATTCCTCACATTATTGGAAATTCCGGTATAAAATGGCACACATATTGTTTATCAGGAAATAAAAAATGACGATTTGGATAGATGCAGATGCTTGCCCAGTTCCAGTACGAGAGATAGTAATAAGAGCCAGCGAACGAACTAGTACGCCACTTATTTTTGTTGCTAATAGTACATTACCAGTGCCACGCAGGGCGTTAATAAAAACCGTGCAAGTTGCACAGGGCTTTGATGTGGCAGATAACTACATTTCTCAACATGTTGGAAAAAGTGATCTTGTTGTTACACAAGATATCCCTCTCGCTGCCGAGATAGTAGAAAAAGGGATCACGGCACTTAACCCTCGTGGCGAGCTATATACTGCCGAAAATATCCGTCAACGATTAGCAATGCGCAATTTTGCACAAGAGATGCGGGATATCGGGCAGATGACGGGTGGACAATCTAAGTTTGCTGATAAAGAGAAGCAGGCATTCGCAAATGCCTTAGATAGATGGTTACAAAAGAATAAGGCTTGAAAAGACAAGAAGGTTTGAAAGCAAGAAAGTAATAAGGCTAGAAAGCGGGAAAACTCTCTAGCCTTCAAGCCTTTAACCTCTCCAGCCTTCTAGCCCTCTAGCCTTTATGCCTTACCGCTTTTAAACCTTCCAGCCTTTAAGGCTAATACCTATAATATTTGTTCGGCACTTTTAAGCTTCGCAATACGCTCAGCTTCTGCGTTTTTCTTTTTTCGATTATCACAAGGTTCCGGACAATCACACTCTTTATCGATACCTACCGATGCTAAGCCTCCGCAACTTCCTCCAATGGTTTTTTTATTAACAATATAACCAATGGCCATCGCCACGATCACCACTAAAAAGACCACAAATGTAGCAATAAAATAAATCATTATTTTTCCTCAAATAGATAAGGCTTAAATTCAGCAGTAAACTGCTCGATATATTCATCGCCTTGTTTAACAAGTAAAAATACCGCTAATTTTTGTTGTTTAGCAAAGGTAAGCCCTTCTTCTGGCCCTAATACGCTAATCACCGTAGCTAATCCATCAGCCATCATACTACTTTCATGAATAACGGTCACCGAGACTAGTTTGTGATTAATCGGTTTTCCCGTTTTAGGATCAATGGTGTGAGAATACCTAATACCATCAAATTCATAGTAATTACGATAATCACCTGAAGTTGCAATAGCATTATCACCAATTTGAAGCAGTCGCTGTACATTTTGTCCAATGTTAGGTCGCTCGATAGCAAGCATCCATTGTTCGTTCTGAGGCTTAACACCTTTAGCACGTAACTCCCCACCAATATCAACAAGATAATCATTAATACCGCGACTTTCTAAATATTGAGCAACCACATCAACGCCATAACCTTTAGCGATAGATGACAAATCAACATATAGTTCAGGTTTCGCTTTATACAGCGTATTGTCCCTCACTCCTAAATACTGACTTCCAACCCATTGTTGTCTTTTTTTGATAGTTTCATCACTCGGAACTTTAATTGGTTTTTTATCAGGACCAAAGCCCCATAAATTAACCAACGGCCCGACCGTCACATCAAAAGCACCATTAGATTGATTAAATAATGCTAAAGAAGCTTTAACAACATAAGCTGTCGCAGGTGATACCTCTAAGGTTTCCTTAGCTTTGTTAAATCGACTTAACTCTGAATCAGGCCTGTAGGTAGACATCTGATCATTCACCAATTCTAATTGTTTATCTATTTCGACTTGAATTGCTGAGATCTTATAAGCTGCGTCAAGTTGTTGCTGCTCATTGAGAGCCATAGTCACCTGGTAATAGGTCCCCATGGTTTTCCCCTGCACTAAAACAAGTTTAGTTTTTGGTGTGGGGTCACTACAGGATGAAATAAAAAAGGCTAGCCCTATTAAGGCTAGCCATTTAGTTATCTGATGCATCATTAATGATCAACCGAAGTCATCAAGCATGATATTTTCATCTTCAACACCTAAGTCTTTCAGCATTGAGATAACAGCAGAGTTCATCACCGGTGGACCACACATGTAAAACTCACAATCTTCTGGCGCTTCATGATCTTTCAGGTAATTTTCTAACAATACGTTATGGATGAAGCCAGTGTAACCTTCCCAATTATCTTCTGGTTGCGGATCACTTAGTGCAACATGCCATTCAAAGTTTTCATTCTCTTTCGCGATAGTGTCGAAATCTTCTACGTAGAACATTTCACGCTTAGATCGGGCACCGTACCAAAAGCTACATTTACGTTTTGTATGTAAGCGACGGAACTGGTCGAAAATATGTGAACGCATTGGTGCCATACCAGCACCACCACCAACAAATACCATCTCATTTTCAGTTTCTTTAGCAAAGAACTCACCAAATGGGCCTGAAATAGTGACTTTATCGCCAGCTTTAAGACTAAAGATATACGATGACATTTTACCACATGGTAGAGATAGATCACGCGGAGGTGGCGTAGCAATACGCACGTTCAACATGATAATACCTTCTTCACCAGGGTAGTTCGCCATTGAGTAAGCACGAATCGTTTCTTCGTCTACTTTTGACTCTAAATCGAAAAACTTAAAGTGCTCCCAATCACCACGGTACTGCTCTTCAATATCAAAGTCTTTATATTTAACATGATGTGCAGGCGCTTCAATTTGGATATAACCACCGGCTCTGAATGGTACTGATTCACCATCTGGGATTTGAAGTTTAAGCTCTTTAATAAAGGTTGCTTCATTACCATTAGAGATAACTTCACATTCCCATTTCTTAACACCAAAGATCTCTTCAGGTAGCTCAATGTCCATATCTTCTTTAACATTTACCTGACAAGAAAGACGCTCACCCTCCTTCGCTTCTTTTTTACTAATATGATCTAATTCTGTAGGTAGAATATCGCCGCCACCAGATTTAACTTTAACGCGACACTGACCACATGTACCACCACCACCACAGGCAGAAGATACAAAAATACCCGAGTTTGCTAATGCACCCAGTAGTTTTCCACCTGCTTGTGTTGTGATGTTTTTATCTGCATCACCATTAACAGCAATTGTAATGTCACCAGAGCTTACTAGTTTTGCTTTTGCCGATAAAATAATTACCACTAACGCCAAAACAACAATTGTAAACATGGCAACGCCGAGAAATATTTCTATCATCCGACTTTTTCCTTGTTCTGTGGAGGCCTAAGCCTCCGAAATTACTAATAGATTAAACAGTGCAATTACAACTGAATACCAGAGAATGACATGAAACCTAATGCCATTAAACCTGTTGTTACGAATGTAATACCCAGACCACGTAAACCATCTGGCACGTCTGAATATTTCATTTTTTCACGAATACCCGCTAGGGCAATAATTGCTAATGTCCAACCAACACCACTACCAATACCGTAGACCGCTGACTCTAATAAGTTATATTCACGTTGTACCATAAATGATACACCACCGAATATTGCACAGTTAACGGTAATAAGCGGCAAGAAAATACCTAATGCTTGATACAAAGCAGGGAAGTATTTATCTAATACCATCTCTAGTATTTGTACTAGCGCAGCGATTACACCGATGAATGTGATAAAGCCTAAGAAGCTTAAATCTGCATCAGGGAAACCAGCCCACTCTAGTGCGCCAGGTGCTAATAAGTTAAAGTAAATGATTTGGTTAACCGGTACCGAGATACCTAGTACCACGATAACCGCGACACCTAAACCCATCGACGTTTTAACTTTCTTAGATACAGCTAGGAACGTACACATCCCTAAAAAGAAAGCTAATGCCATATTTTCCATGAAAATAGAGCGAACAAATATGCTTAAATAATGTTCCATTCAAATTACTCCTTTGGCTCTACTTGTTCAGGTTTAACGGTACGAATCGCCCAAATAATGCCACCAATGATAAAGAAGGCACTTGGTGGTAATAGCAATAGACCGTTACCTTGGTACCAACCACCATTAGAGATTAATGGCAAGATTTCAAAACCAAACAGTGCACCAGAACCAAATAGTTCACGGAAACCACCTACAAGGATAAGAATGAAACCGTAACCTAAACCATTACCGATACCATCCATTAAACTTGGGAAAGGTTTGTTCTTCATCGCAAATGCTTCAGCGCGGCCCATTACAATACAGTTTGTGATGATAAGACCAACATATACTGATAATTGCGTCGATAAGCCGTATGCATAAGCACGTAGCACTTGGTCAACTAAGATAACCAATGAAGCGATAATAGCCATCTGCACGATGATACGTACACTATTTGGAATAAAGTTACGAATCATTGAGATAAACAAGTTAGAGAATGCAGTTACAAAGACAACCGCCAGCGTCATTACAAACGCTGTTTCTAACGTTGCAGTTACTGCTAGTGCAGAACATACCCCTAGAATTTGTAGTGCAATCGGGTTATTGCTGACTACAGGAGAGGTTAGTACCTCTTTCAATTCACTTGATTTAGCCATTATTTAGCGCTCCTTCACGTACTTTGCTAAGAAATGGACCAAATCCATTCTTACCTAACCAGAAGTCAAAGGTGTTCTGTACGCCATTTGCCGTTAATGTTGCGCCAGATAATCCATCAACATCATGCTTTGACTCTGGTGCAGCTTGACCTTTAACAACGTTAATTGCAGGTTGACCATTCTCATCAAATAGCTCTTTACCTACAAACACAGCACGCCAGCGAGGGTTTTGAACCTCACCACCTAGCCCAGGTGTTTCACCTTGATCGTAGTAAGTAAGACCTTCGATAGTATTGCCATCAGCTTTAATCGCCACAAATGCATACATCGTTGACCATAGACCAGCACCATGAACAGGCAATATGATACGTTGTAGTTGACCATTATCGTCATTCACTAAATAGACAGTTGCCAGGTTTGCACGACGTCCAATTTTAGCTACATCTTGCTCAGCATCTAGCTTAATACTTTTTGCCGGATCTTTGGCAGCAATACGTTGGTCGTATTTGGCATTATCAGCAACAAATTCACCTGTGTTTAAATCAACAATTTTCATTTTAATATTTGATTTAAAGGCTTCTTCTACTGTTTTTTCGATACCTGCAACGGCAAGAATATTACTTTGTTTATCAAGCTCTTTATTCTTAACCTGCATAGGACGTAAACCAACAGCTGCGCCCGCTACAATAATTGAACATACTAGACACACTGCTAGTACAACAATCATCGTTTTGCCGAATGTTTCTTGTTGATTAGACATTACGTGTCAACCTCCGTTTGATGTTTCCTTGCACTACAAAGTAGTCAAATAATGGAGCGAATAGGTTAGCAAATAAGATAGCCAGCATCATACCCTCTGGGAACGCAGGGTTAACCACACGAATAAGAACAACCATTACACCAATCAAAGCACCGTAAGCCCAGCGACCTTTGTTTGTAAATGATGCAGACACAGGATCTGTTGCCATGAATATCATACCAAAGGCAAAACCACCCATTACTAAGTGCCAATACCAAGGTAATTGGAACATATGGTTAGTATCACTGCCAATCGCGTTAAATAATAATGAAGTCGCAATCATACCGATCATGACACCACTTATAATTCGCCACGATGCAATGCCAGTAATAACAATAAATGCACCACCGATTAAGATTGCTAGCGTTGAAACTTCACCAACACTACCCTGCATATTACCGATGAAAGCATCCATCCAAGATAAGTTAGCCTGAACAGCTTCTAAACCGCCTTGAGACATTACACTTAGTGATGTTGCACCAGAGAATCCATCAACTGCAGTCCACACTGCATCACCAGAAATATCAGTAGGATAAGCAAAGAATAGGAAAGCACGGCCAGCAAGCGCAGGATTTAAGAAGTTACGACCTGTGCCACCAAATATCTCTTTAGCAACAACAACACCAAAGGTAATACCTAGGGCAACTTGCCAAAGTGGAATAGTTGCAGGTACGATCAATGCAAACAGTACAGAAGAAACGAAGAAACCTTCATTAACTTCATGCTTACGCACACTTGCAAATAATACTTCCCAAAAGCCACCAACAATAAATGTTACGGCATAAATAGGTAGGAAATACATTGCCCCGAACAGGAAGTTATCAAATAAATTAGCACCAGACCCCATGGTCACGCCTAACATATTTAAGATAGCAACACGCCAATCGTCAAGTGCAGCATAACCGCCAATGATTGCCTCATTAGCTTGTAAGCCGGTGTTATACATACCGTAAAACATCGCAGGGAATGTTGCTAACCAAACAAATATCATCATTCGTTTAAGGTCAAGGTTATCACGCACATGCGTGATCCCTTTTGTAACATATCCAGGAGTATAGAAAAATGTCGCAGCAGCTTCGTACAGAGCGTACCATTTTTCATGGCGTCCCCCTGCCTCGAAATGCGGCTCCATTTTCTCAATTATATGTTTAAGCCCCATGTTTAGCCTTCCTTCTCAATTTTATTTAGGTTAGCACGTAGGTAATTACCGTAGTCATACTTACCTGGACATGCATAAGTACATAACGCTAAATCTTCTTCATCTAACTCTAAACAGCCTAGTGTTTGAGCACCATCGCTGTCGCCAACAATTAAGTCTCGTAATAATACCGTAGGCAAAATATCCAGAGGCATAACACGTTCATATTGACCAATTGGCACCATTGCACGTTTACTGCCACCCGTTGTGGTAGTGAATGCAAAACGTTTAGCTTTATTTAAAGCAGAAAGGAATACACGTGCAACAGAATGTTTGTTTACACCAGGAGCCCCCCAGCCAAACAGCTCTTTTTCGTAACCTTCTAGTAAGACAGACACTTGGTTATGGTAACGACCAAGGAAAGCATGAGGGCCGTAAGCGGTTACACCACATAAAACCGAACCAGAAATAACTCGCACATCACCAGCGACCAATTCATTTGCAGTTAATTGAGCAGTTGAAGCACCTATTACTGTACGTAATAAACGTGGTTTTGTGGCAGCAGGGCCAGCAAGAGAGATAACTTTATTTACATAAAGCTCACCCGTTACAAACAGTTGACCAAATGCAATCACATCTTGGTAATTGATTGACCATACTTGCTTATTAATTGAAACCGGATCAATGAAATGAATATGTGTTCCAGCCAGGCCTGCTGGGTGAACACCAGAGAATAACTTCTCTTCAACACGACTTATGTCAGAGGTAGGTAATTTACCTTCGCCTTTACAAACATAAACATTACCAGCCGTTAGTTGCGATAACACAGCTAAACCATCGGTAAATGCTTGTTGGTTTTCATTAATAATCAACTCAGCATCTGCAGCTAGTGGATTAGTATCCATAGCAGTAACAAAAATCGATGCAGGTATTGCATCAACCGCTGGTACTTTACTGAAAGGACGCGTACGAAGGGCTGTCCATGCACCAGAATCAACTAAGTTTTCAACGATCGAAGTGCGCTCAAGTTTTGCCAGTTGTGCACTTTCATATTTTGGGAAAGAGACTGACTCTTGACCTTCAACTGAAATAACAACAGATTGCAAAACACGTTTTGCACCACGATTAATCTCTTTAACTACACCAGATGCTGGAGCGGTAAATTTAACACCAGGGTTCTTTTTATCAGCAAAAAGAACTTGGCCTTTCTTTACAGTATCGCCGGCTTTAACAGCCATTGATGGACGCATACCAACATATTCTTCGCCTAGTATAGCTACTTCAGTAATGGCTGGACCATCCTGAATAACTTGCTCTGGTGCTCCGCTAATAGGGAGATCCAGTCCTTTTTTTATAGTAATCATATTTATTTGCACTATGTTTACGGGAAGAAGAGTTAGATGCCTTTCGGCATAAAAACATTACAAGTTACGCGATTGTGAAAAATAACTTTAACAATCGATTAACAAGTAGACTAAAAAATTCCGCGCTATATTACCATTATTTGCCCTGAGATTACCATCGCTATTGCATCTAGTAACTCTATTGAGTTCAAACTTTTATGTGAAATAATTTTACATAACCGATACTGTTTTAACATTTTCTCTTTGCTACTTACCGCCTCCCATACAATCAGCTGAGAGCGGTGAACGATTGCCTTTCTCTTGCCATTGCAATGGTGTGTATGTATGCATAGCGAGCGCGTGCACGGGGCCAGCTAACTGTTCTGCTAATAATTCATTAATTAACCGATGTCTTGCAATGAGCATTTTTCCATTAAACTGCTCGCTCACAACGGTCACTTTAAAATGGGTTTCTGAATTAGCAGGAACAGCATGTCGATGACTTTCATTTTCAACCTGTAAATATAGACAATCTATATTTTCCGTTAATATTTTTTCGATAATACCTTGTACCTTCATTGATCTATCCTTAAGCTATTAATTTCACTTTATATATTTTAAAGGTAGCCGATTAGCCTGAGCCTATACCTTTATCAAATCACAATAGCAGGTGTTTTTTGTCGACTCAATCTACTTCCCTTAATGTAGGGATTACAAAGCCATTCCCTTGCTCCTATTTAGCGGATCATCAAGAAACATTAATCATGTTAATTGAACCCGAAATAAATGCTAAAACCTATTATCCAACATTGTTAGCGAATGGTTTCAGACGAAGTGGCGATCAAGTTTACCGACCTCACTGTGAAAATTGCCAAGCGTGTCAATCGCTTCGTATTCCTGTGAGCCACTTTTCACCATCACGAAGTCAAAAACGTTTAACAAATAAGAATAAGCATTTCATTATTAAAATCGCAAAAAACACCTCAGCTCAATATTTTTCCCTTTACCAGCGCTACATCTCTGAAGTTCATGCAGATGGCCCAATGTTCCCGCCCTCAAAATCACAGTATGATGATTTTATCCAAAGCCAATGGAATGAAGCATTGTTTATTGAAATTTATGATCAAGAAAAATTAATTTCGGTGAGTATTACAGATCAAATTCAGAGTGCTACCGGCATTGCATGGAGTGCATTTTACTGTTTTTATGATCCTGATTATCAAGCATTTTCACTGGGGAAATTTGCAGTATTAACACAGTTAAGGCTCGCCAATGCCCATAAAATTGACTGGCTCTACCTTGGTTATTACATCGCATCCTGTCAGAAAATGAATTACAAAACACAATTTAATCCACACCAGCGTTTTATTGATGGCGATTGGAAAAGTTTTCAATCGTAGATATTTTAGTAAATAGCACAATAAACAAGCAACAAACCTTTACCCATTCATATAATTCTGGCATGATGCGCCGATTGAAATTAGCACTATTCCTCGAAATGATTGAGGAAACCAAAAAACATTAAGGATCCATTACGAATGGCAAAAGAAGATAGTATTGAAATGCAAGGCACCATCATGGATACCCTGCCTAACACAATGTTCCGTGTAGAGCTAGAAAACGGCCACATGGTAACAGCGCATATCTCTGGTAAAATGCGTAAAAACTACATCCGTATCTTAACGGGTGATAAAGTAACAGTTCAATTAACACCATATGACTTATCTAAAGGTCGCATTGTGTTCCGTGCACGTTAATTAATAATTAACGTCCATGAAAAAACCAGCCTAGTGCTGGTTTTTTAGTTCTTAGACTTATATTTTAGCAACCTAATAATCAATCTTTTTACTTCTCAGATTTTTAGTCGCTCCACGTTGTGTTTTTTTATCAACGCGTCTTACCTGTGAATTTCGTGTCGCTCTTGTGGGACGTCTTGCTTTTTGTACCACTACCGCAGATAAAATCAGCGTTTTCAAGCGTTCCAAGGCATCTGAACGATTTTTTTCTTGAGTACGGTGATTTTGTGCTTTTAGTACAATAACACCATCACTAGTGATACGCGCATCAGAAAGCTGCAATAGACGCTCTTTATAGAACGCAGGTAATGTTGACCTATTAACATCAAATCGTAAATGTATTGCTGAACTAACCTTATTAACATTCTGTCCACCTGCCCCTTGAGCACGAATAGCCGTTAATTCTATTTGCCAATCGGCAATTTCGACGCCGTTAGAAATTTTCAGTGGCATTATATTAATCCTTTGTTTTATCTAAATAATGGCGACGGTATAGATCCGCTGGCATCTTAGATATTTGATAATCGATCATATATTCAAAGCTTTCCAGAAGTGGGAAAAACTTATCTGTGTCGTCTTCTAATTGTGATAGCAGATAATACCCCGCTTCGACTGTTGATAATCCATCATCCCGGGGAGACTTACGTAAACGATAATTACTCTTTGCGTCAGCATCAATAGAAACCCTAGGTAAGGCTTGCAAAAAAGGGTTACTCATTAAAAGCTTATAGGCTTTTTTCCAGCTCCCATCAAGTAATATAAATACGCTTTGATCGTTTAATCTAAATTGTTTATTACATTGAGTTGCGGAGATCGCTTCGTCACTCGGGAACAAGAGATAACAGTTATTGAGATCGAACTCTTGTTCATTAAACAACTCTCCCACCGAAAGTTGTACATTTTTTAAAGAGAGCTTTAAAATGCGCGCCGTTCCAATCGCTTTTTTCTCTTCACTGGGATCTTGTAAAATATGTAAGCGATGTACATTATTAATTGCTTTGATAGTGTGACAAATACAAGCAGAGCTCGCTTTTAAACAGTTATCGCAACGCGCTCTTTTAGCCATTATTTAACCTTAATGTAGAAATGAAAACACATGCGCTCACTTTATATTGAAACCACTGTTTATGTTTTACTTTGCATCAGCATCTACCTGTTTGAACCAAAAACAAGTCATTGGCTAGCATATTACCACAGCGATATCTCCCAATTCGAGCTTTGGCGATTAATAACGGCCACTTTTTGCCACACCAACTTTAATCACCTTGCCATGAACCTACTAGGATTATTAGTCACAATCGGGCTATTTTTCGAATCGTTCAAAATAATGACGCTCACGATGTTAATTATTTTTAGCTCCGTTATCATCGGCCTATCACTCTTTTTCCTTGAGCCATCTCTCATCGGGTATGTTGGACTTTCCGGAGTATTACATGCGTTATTTAGCTTCGGGATTGCTTGCGATATACAGCGTAAGACGGCATGGGGATATTTATTAGCAGTGGGACTGTTACTTAAGCTTGCGCATGAACAATTTTTTGGCGCAACACAAAGTACCATGGAATTAATTGACGCTCCTGTCATGGTAAATGCACACCTATATGGCGCAGTAGCAGGGTTACTCTTTTTTGCATTATTAAATGCAATAAATAGAAAAAGGTAGCCATAGGCTACCTTTAAATGGGCGAGTCGTCGGAGAAAATGAGAGTAAAAACCAAAGAAATTTTCACCCATTTTTCTGCGATGGAAAGCTGATGTTCAGCTTCTCATCGGCTATTACTTAACGTCTACCCTTGTAGGAGCGATAATACGTTTTGTGTACTTGCATTCGCTTGCGATAGCATAGAAGTACCAGCTTGTTGCAAGATTTGCGCTTTACTCATTTTCGACGTTTCAGCAGCAAAGTCTGCATCATAAATACGTGATTTTGCACCCGATAAGTTTTGCGATACATTTTCAAGATTCGAAATTGTTGAGCCTAAACGGTTTTGAATCGCACCTAGATTTGCTCGTGAATCTGATATTTTTTGTAGCGCGTCATCAATACGATTGATGGAGTTCGACGCATTAGCTGCAGTATTCACACTTAAGCCTTTACCCACAGCACCAGAGTTTCCGCCCATATCTGTTAAGCCAAGCTTATCAAAGGCTTGTTCCTTTTCTGCCTCTGTTGATGCTGTGCTAGTAATTGTAACATCAGCTCCATCTTGACCTGTAAGCGTTATTTCACCACGGGTTGTTAGACCAGTACCAGTCGTAGTATTACCAACAAATGGGTTACCTGTTGTTGTCGTCACATTAACGTCATTGCCTGACTGTGAGGTTAATATTAATTTACCATCTTCACTTGCGCTTGCAACTACACCTTGAATACCAGAAGCATTAATTGCCCCTACAACCTCATCAAGCGTAGTGGGTGGAGCAGCAAGGGCACTGTTAGTGGCCGTCATATCAATAACCGCACCATTAATGGTAAATCCTGTCGCCCCTTCAGCCGCCATAGTTGAAATTTCTACAGAGTACTCGATTGTTGTCGTTGCAGAAGCTGATACACCAGTCTCATCTGAAATTGCATTAATAGCAAAGGCTTTATCTGCTGCTGAAGTCCCCGTTACAGCGCCTAACTCAACACCGTTAATAACAATACCGTCATTAGCTGTAATTGCACCATTGCTCACTTTTACTTCGCCACCTTTAATGACATCCGACCCTACAGAGACATTAAAGCCCATATCTTGAACATCAGAAACAGTTCCGTTCGTCCCCGTAGATACTTCCACCGGGCTTCCGTCTGCACTAGTTAATGACACGTAGCCTTCGTAGCTATCAGCAACTAGGCCTACTTGAGCAGCACCAGCTCCACCTATAGTAATAGATTTACCAGTATCATTACTTAATATCAAACCACCTTCACTATTAAGTGCAGCTGTCACTCCACCTACATCACGGTTAATGGTATCAACTAAATCTTGAGGACTTGATGTCGCACCAATCGGAATTGCGGTCGCCCCATCAACGGAAATTGTTAAAGATCCATCAGTCTTACCATCTATGCCAGCAGCACCTTCTACAACATTGTATGCCGTTGCAGTGACACCTGTTAAGCCTTGTTTGTCATTAATCGCAGTTGCAATTACATTAGCGCTTGCAATGGTACCTGCGGTTGTTGCAACAGCGCCAATATCAACACCATTAATAGCAACCGTACCTTCGGGAATAGCACCAGCCGTACCAACAGGGGAAACAGCACCAGAAACACGTCCACCATTTAAATCACCCAAACCAGAGACTGCATTTAAGTTAAGATCGGTGGTTGTTACCGCATCAATAGAGAACGTTAAACGCTCACCGGAGTTGGCACCAATTTGAAGTGTTGTACTACCACCACTACCATCAAGTAAGTTAACGCCATTAAATTGGGTAACCGTTGAAATTCTGTCTAACTCTTCATAAAGTTGGTCAACCTCTTTCTGGATTGATGCTCTGTTTGATGATGAGTTGGTATCATTGGCAGCCTGAATAGATAGCTCACGCATACGTTGCAAAATATTGGTCATCTCATCCATCGCACCCTCAGCGGTTTGCGACATTGAGATACCATCATTGGCATTACGAACCGCTTGGTTAATACCACGAATTTGAGATTCCATACCGGTTGCAATGGCAAGACCAGCTGCATCATCTTTAGCACTATTGATACGTAAACCTGAAGAGAGACGCTCCATCGCTTCATTTTGCGTATTTTGACTTTTGTTTAACTGACGCTGTGCATTTAGCGACATTATGTTGGTATTTATCATTTGAGCCATAATTTACTCCTAGTTCCTTTGCTATCCCGTTTTGGGGGGAATCGGCAATTGTTCATTAATTACCGTCAATTTTTACTCTCATGGTTTACAATGCGATTTGCATGCCAACTTTTTAAACAGGTTGTTTTTTAAACAACAGCACTGCTAAAACAAGGGGTTAGGGGTAAAGACTATCTGTCAAAAGATCTTTTTTTAGATAGTGAATAGGGGGCAAAAAAAAAGAGGCAATTAATTGCCTCTTTTTAATCATAGAAAAACATGAGTTAAATAAGTTTAAACAAACTTAATGATTGCATCTGTACAAATGTTTGTTGCGAGACTTCAAGTAAGCTCATCTGCATTTTAAACTCACTAATAGCGGCAGCCATATCTAGATCTTCCAAATTCGACAATGTTTTTTGATTGGTTAAATTAAAGTCCTGCGTGGATTCACTTTGATTATCGATAGTTCGCATACGCGCACCTACTGAGGTACGAATACCCGAAACATTTTCCATGGCATTATCAACTTGCAGACGTGCCATGTTAAAACGCATTTCACGCTGAGCGGAGGCAACATCATCTTCACCAGGTATTCTTAAGGTATCAATGGCATCTTTAATGGTAGAAAAAATATCTTTTTCGCCACTTTGACGCAGGGCAAATGAATCGGTATTCATCACATTACCTTTTAGCTCTGTTTTAATACCATTAAATTCAATTGACTGGCCTTCCGTATATTTAGTCGGTTCAACATATTTATTAAGTGTATAACTATCAGTAACATCAGGTACCCCCTGAATGTCAAAGTTTAATCCATTCAAATTAACGCTTTGCTGATTCGTATCAGCAGGATCATACATAGCAGCTGGCGTTGCGGAAACACCGTTAACTGTGACCTCGAATAATGGCCCTACGGCAACAAAGCCAACGGTGACACCATTCGCAACGGCGGGATCATACAAAGCGGGATCGAAGCTAGCAAAGTTTGGATCGCTAATATCAACGGAAGCTAGATTGATGGTCGCATTCCCAGTCACCGTTGTTTCTTTTAAACCATACACAGAGTAATCAGGATCGGCGCCAGCGGCAGTTTCAGTGATAGCAACAGTGTAGTCTTCACTTAAAAAACCATTCGCAGCTTTGCTATCAATGACTGATGCCTCATTGATTACGCCCGAGCCATTATTGTTGATATTAGCCTCGGAAACAAAAGTCCCATTACCCTCTGCGATTTCATTAAATACAGAAGCACCAGAATCATTACCTTGCACGAAGACACCTGGTCCCACTTTGTAATTACGATCGCCGTTATCACCGTGGTATTCAATGGTGCCAAACTCATTGCTTTGGTAGGGCTGAGTATCAACTTCAAAACCGGCAAAAATAAACTGACTATTGCCATCGCGAGTATTAGCTACTCCCATGAGTTCTTCACGTAAGCCTTCCAATTCAACGGCAACCGCTTCACGGTTTTGTGCGTTATAAGTTTCGTTACCCGCAGTCACTAACAGTTCACGTACTCTTTGTAGAATATTTGTAACTTGTTGTAAGGAGGTTTCTTCCAACGCATTAGCCGTTTCAGCCATCTCACCATTCTTTAAAAATTGCTCACCCATGCTTAAATCTTGCTTCAATCGCTGAATAGTGGAAATTGCAACGGCATCATCAGAGCCATGAATGACGCGTTTAGATGTAGATAAATGCATGTTTTGCTGGCTTAATTTAGTTTGTTGCCCCAATACACTATCAACATTACGTTGGAAAAAGACCTGTGTGGAAATACGCATAATTGCCTCTCTTAATACCTTTCTAAAGCGGGTGGCTTAATCTAAGTATTTAAAAGAATGCAATAATTATTCCAGTTTGAAATTTAAAAGTATTTTTTTGAAGTGGCAAAGCGATTCAATTAATAGTTATCGCTTTGCTTAGTGTTATCGCGCGGCTTGTAAAATGGTATCAAAGATTTCAGTCGCCACAGAAATGACACGGGCAGCCGCACTATAATGCTGTTGGTATTGCAATAAATTAGCTGCCTCTTCATCCATGTTGACACCACTAGAACTTTGAATACGTTCAAATGATTGATTTTGAAGAATAGCAGTTGATTGCATCGATACGTCAGCATTAGCAGTTTTAGCACCAATTTCTGAAATCATGCCACTGTAGACATCGGCAAAAGTTGCCTTTTTATTATTCATTATTTTCTGATTCTGAAGATCAGCAATCTTCATCATATTGCGGTTATCGCCATCACCCGTTTCATTATAATTAAGCTTAAATGTATCTCCTGCTTGTGGTGATCCTTTTGTCATTTCGACTTCGACACCGGCAAGATCAAAGGTGACTTTTCCTGTTAATAGATCAGGCGTGACCGTTAAACCTGTTAATGGTGCACCAACGGCAACCGCAGGTACATAGTTGTTCGCTGAGCCTGCAGGTAATGTAACTGGAGTGCCGTTTTTATCAACGATATCATAGGTGATCACGCCACCTACATTACCTGTTACGACTATCTCTAATGGATTATCTTCATCCATATAGAGTGGATCTAAAGGGTTATTAATTGCGCTTGTGCGCAATACAGCATCACCAGTATTAGCATCATTAGCAACGGTTTTTATTTCCGCGTCCGCTGCCGCAATTTTTTCAGGATCTTTATGCTGTAGGCTTGCCTCTTGTGCAGCTAGCCTTGTAGGGCGAAGAGTAAACGTTTTACCAGGCTGTGGAAGATCTGTTGCCACAATAGTATCTATACCTAAACTTAACCCCGTATTAGGAATAGAAACGCGCTCTGTCACAGACATATCAGGAATAGAAATTGTTTGTGATGCGCCTGTAGTCCGGTTTGTAGAGATAAATGAGATGCTCTCGGGTGGCCCCACTTGGTAATCATCCACAACCAATTCATATTCATCTGGGGTTAAGGTACTTAAATCATCCACTCTTAAACTAAGTTGCATGCTTCCTAAGCCATCGTTATGCGCAAGCACTCGATTTTGCATAGATTGTAATGAATTAATATCGTTAAAGAGATCTTCACCAATCTTTCCTTCTAGCGTCATTCCCTCTTTTTGTTGTTCATTAATAGAATGTGTTAAGCCAATAATATTTTGTCCAAGCTGATTAAAGGCACGCTCCACATCGTTATTACGAGTATCGAATAACCCCGCGACAGATCCCCCTAAACGGCTCCCGTCAACAAGCGCCATATTACCATCAATATTTAATGCCAACTCTTTACGTGAAGGATCTGGGTCGCCATTAACAGAGATCATTTGTAGTGAAGTACCGCCCATCACTAAAGATTGACCACTACCAATATAGATATTTACCATTCCGTTATCAGCAGGGACAACAGAAACGTCAACATATTGACTTAACTCAGTAATAGCTTGATCACGTTGATCTAAAAGATCGTTGGCATTACTTTGTCCACCTGCTCCTAACACAGCAGAAATTTGTCTATTAATATTGGCGAGGTTATCGGCGAGGGTGGTTATCGTATCTGCTGTATTAACGATATCATTATTAATGCCGTTATATTGAATCTCTAAACTGTCATATAATCGGTTATACTGATTAATCATATTCGTAGCAGACTCAAGAAATACTTTTCTTGATTCAAGCATATTTGGGTGATCAGCAACCCCATTGATCGATTCAAACACTTCTAATACTGGTTTGGTAACTGCAGTACTTTCATCAGAAAGCAACATATCTAATTGACTAGTTTGCTGATATACCTCTTTAGAATAGCCATATTGTGAAGTATTCATAATGTTTTCAGTGAAAGCAAATTGATCGTATGCACGCTCAATGCCGGCAACAATTGCACCACGACCAACAAAATAACCGCCAAACCGATCCGCTCCCGCGGTATTCACTTCAACACTTTGACGTGAGTAACCAGCCGTATTTACATTGGCAATATTATGACCCGTTGTCGCAAGGCTTGCTTGAGAGGTGTAAATTCCCGATAGACCAATTTGAAATAGATCAGCCATTTGACTCTCCTTCTACTAGTGCAGCTTTAAACGACTCGTTGTTCATGATTTGTTTAATTTTTTCAGCATATTGTGGATCGGTTGCATAACCTGCTTTTTGTAGCTCTTCAACATATGCATCCGCATTAGTTCCCTGCTTTAAGGCTTCTTGATAACGCTGATTATGAGTAATAAAGTGTCCGTAATCCGCAAAACTTTGTGCAAAGTTTTCATAAGCTCTAAAGTCTGAACGACGTTTAATACCAACACCATTTTCAACCTCAAGGCTATCCTTAGCGACCTTATCGCCCTGCCAGCTTTTATGTGCTTTGATATTAAAAAGATTAAAGCTACTTTGATTATCAGCACCATTGATTATTTTCTTACCCCAGCCTGTTTCTAATGCAGACTGCGCAATAAGTGCAATGGGTGAAACACCTAATTTATTGGCTACTTTTTTGGCAAATGGCATTAAGGTTTCAATAAATGATTTTTGATCTGTAAACACTTGGTTTGGGGCTTGGTTATTTGAAGTCTCATTGTTTACCTTCAAAACACCAACGCTAGGTTGCATTTTATCTGGTTGATTTAAATCAACCGCAGGCTGTGATTTATTAAGCGTCATCAAAGTGGCAGCTTGCTCACTGTTTGGCATCACCAACTGTTCCTGATCAATCGCCTCAGGACGCGCAATCGAGGTAGGGTCAAGTTGTCGAACTAAAGCATCTGCAAGCCCTAAAGATCCATGACGACTAATATCAAGCGCTAATTGTTTGTCCTGCATATCGGTATAAAACTTAGTATTTTTGTTATTAAAGGGGCTGTCAGTTTCAAAGGCTTCATTCGCTTGGCGCATCGACTTAATAAGCATGCTGGCAAACATAGATTCAAACTGATTAGCAACTTCGCGGATAGATTCTTTGCTATTACCCTGCGCTTTTTGACGCAGTTGATCTAACCCCTGTAGGTCAAAGTAATTGCTTGATTGTGTTACCGCGTTATTACTCATTATCAGCCCCCGCTTTATCTATTTTTACTCTCCACATAGATAAAGCAATAATAATGCCAGTATTAAAATGCAAGGCTGATACGCTGTAAGTAATAAGGTTGATATAGTGCTCGAGTCACGTAGAATGCCCTCATCATTTTTAAGGGGAATATGTTTATGAATCCAGTTTTATTAGCCGTGTGCCTGATGCTCATTCTGTCAATGATGCGTATTAATGTTGTCATTGCATTGACACTGAGTGCACTCGTGGGTGGTTTAAGTGCAGGGTTATCACTCACCGATACGGTCAGTGCCTTCGAGGGGGGCTTAGGGGGAGGTGCAACGATTGCATTAAGCTATGCAATGCTCGGTGCATTTGCAGTTGCTATTTCAAAGTCAGGAATAACCGATCTATTAGCACAAACCGTTATTAAACGTTTGCATGGCCACCATCCAGATAAACTGTCTTTGACCATTAAATATGCAGTATTATGTAGTATTTTATTAATCACCATTTCATCGCAAAATATTATTCCTGTACATATCGCTTTTATTCCTATCTTAATTCCACCACTTCTAACCGTATTTAATAAATTACGTTTAGATAGACGCTTAGTGGCTTGTATTCTGACCTTCGGTTTGATAACCCCTTACATGGTATTACCTGTAGGTTTTGGTGGTATTTTCTTACATAACATTCTTCTTAAAAACCTACATGACAATGGCTTACAAGCGACTGCTGCACAAGTACCAACAGCGATGATTTTGCCGGCACTTGGTATGTTAACAGGATTGCTAATTGCAGTATTTATTAGCTACCGTAAACCACGCGAATACCCCATTAGTGAACAAGATGAAACAAAGCCTGAATTAAAGTCACTGAATAAACGCCATATTAGTGTTGCAGCAGTTGCCATTGTTGCCACTCTCGGTATACAGCTTTATTCAGGCTCTATGATTATTGGTGCATTAGCAGGTTTCACAGTGTTTACCGTCGGTGGTGTTATCGCATGGAAAGAGACCCAGGATGTATTCACTAAAGGGGTACATATGATGGCTATGATCGGTTTTATTATGATTGCAGCAGCCGGTTTTGCAGCGGTCATGAAAGCAACCGGTAGCGTTGAAACCTTGGTGGCATTTTTAAGTGATAGCATTGGTGATAACAAAGCATTAGCCGCATTATTAATGCTCATTATTGGTCTGTTAGTGACAATGGGAATTGGCTCTTCATTCTCAACCATCCCAATTATTGCCACTATTTATGTACCATTAGCCATTGCATTTGGTTTCTCACCAATGGCGACCATCGCATTGGTTGGTACGGCTGCGGCACTAGGTGATGCAGGTTCCCCAGCTTCAGACTCAACCTTAGGGCCGACATCAGGCTTAAATAGTGACGGTAAACATGATCATATCTGGGATACTGTTGTACCTACTTTTGTTCATTACAACCTTCCATTAATCGTATTTGGTTGGGTTGCTGCGATGACACTTTAGAAAACGCTCGAAGGCTAGAAGAAAAAAACGCTGGAAGGCTAGAAGGCTGGAAAACCCTCAAGCTTTTAAACTTTCCTGCCTTTAAGCCCTCAAGCTTTCCAGCCTTTAGACCATCCTTTATAAGTTATATAATAATTAATTCGCCCTGTATCGCTCCCGCTTGTTTTAATGCTTCAAGTATCGCCATTAAATCTCCCGGTGCAAGACCGACCTCATTTACAGCACGAACTAAGTCATTCAAACTCACGCCAGTATCAAATTTAAACATGCGACTATCTTCTTGCGTGATATTAATTGTACTGTTATCGGTAACTTCCGTATTTCCTCTGGCAAAAGCATTCGGTTGTGAAACTTCTTGATTTTCACTAACAGTGACGCTAATCCCCCCATGAGTGATAGCTGTAGGTAATAACTTCACATCTTGACCAACCACAATGGTACCTGTTCTCGAATTAACAATAATCTTTGCATTACCACGAGCGGGCTCAAAGGTTAAGTTTTCAAGCGTTGATAAATACGAGACACGTTGCGAAATTTCACGGGGCGCTAACACTTTAATCGAAGTTGCATCTAATAATGATGCGGTGTTCGGCCCAACTAAATTATTAATTGTATCAGCTAAACGCTTTGCCGTTGTAAAATCAGACTGATGTAAGTTAAAGGTAATGCTATCGCCACTTGCAAAGGGCGATATCACTTCACGCTCCACAATTGCACCATTTGAAATACGACCAACTGTTGGGGTGTTAATCACCACCTTTGAGCCATCAGCACCTTCTGCACCTAAACCACCAACCACTAAACTTCCCTGTGCGAGCGCATAAACTTTTCCGTCAACCCCCTTTAAAAAGGTTTGTAATAACTCGCCACCACGTAAGCTTTTAGCTTCACCAATGGCTGACACTGTAACGTCAATGGTTTGACCTCGCTTTGCAAAAGCTTCTAAGTTTGCAGTGATCGCAACAGGTGCGACATTTTTAATTTTCAATGTCTGCCCTGCTGGAATATTGATACCAAAATTTCTCAGCATAGTGGCAAATGCTTGCTCGGTGAATTTACTACTTTTTTCACCTGTACCCGGTAAACCAACGACTAAACCATAACCCACTAATTGGTTACTACGAACACCTTGTACACTCGCGACATCTTTAATGCGTGCAGCAAATGAAGTACTCGCAAAGCTAGCTATGATGAGACTAATGAGTATTTTTTTAAATGATGTCATGAAAAACTCCTTGAGTGAGACTCAATAGGTAAATTAGATTGGCCAATAAGGGCCATTGAAAAATGCAGTTAACCAACCTTGTTTTTGCGTATTAGCAAAGTCCCCAGTACCACCGTATTGAATACGTGCATTGGCAACACGCATTGACGATACAGTATTATCAGAGCTCACGTCTTCCGAACGAATAACCCCTTTAATACGGACATACTCTTCGCCGTTATTCAGCATCAACCACTTTTCTCCTCGAATAACGAGGTTGCCATTGCTAAGTACACGTACCACATTTACAGTGATACTACCTTGTAGGTTATTGCTTTGGTCAGCATCAGCATCGCCTTCAAATTTACTATTTTGATTTGCTCCAATAGACAAACCTGAAAGCGCTAATGGGTTAGTACCACTGCCTGGCAATGTCATCGGATCAATATCTAAGTTATAACTGTTTTTCTTTTCTTGGCTAGAGCCTGCTTTTTTACTCGCCGAAGTAGCTTCCTCTAAATAAACAGTAATAATGTCACCAATACGGTGAGCTTTAATATCAGAATAGAGATTATTAACGTAGTTATCTTGAAATAGTGAACCAGTATTAACCACATCAATACCCGCCTCCGTAGGTTCGATAGGCGCGAACTCAGGATCATTTTTCACTTCAGTATCTGGTAATGAAGTACAACCTGAAACGAGCATTAAGCCGACTAACGAGATAAACTTAAGCATAAATCCTCCTATTATAACTGCTGACTAACGTAAGAGAGCATTTCATCAACGGCAGAAATCACTTTTGAGTTCATCTCATACACTCGTTGACTTTCAATCAGGTTAACCAGCTCTTCAGTTACATTTACATTAGATGTTTCGAGCATTCCTTGACGCATAAACCCCATGCCATCAGCACCAGGAACACCTTGCAATGGCGCACCACTTGCTCCTGTTTCTGAATATAGATTCTCCCCTAAAGGTTCAAGACCCGATGGGTTAACGAAATCATTAACGTTGAGCTGGCCAACAACTTGGTTTTCTGCTTGACCGGCAACACGCACAGAGACTTCTCCCTCTGCACCAATACTGATTGATTGTGCGTCATTAGGGATTTGAATTTGCGGTAATAATGGGTAACCTGAACCTGGCGTAACAATAATCCCTTCTTCATTTAACTGAAATTGGCCATTACGCGTATATGATGAACTACCATCAGGCATCTCTATTTCAAAAAAACCACGACCATCAATCATGATATCTAAGGAGTTATTGGTTGTAAGTGCATTACCCTGTGTAAAATTCTTTTGTACGGCAACCACTTTTGCACCCGCACCAATCATCAAACCAGAGGGAAGCTTTGTATTTTGCGTCGCATTAGCACCAGGCTGATTAATATTTTGATAAAGTAAATCTTCAAAAACTGCGCGACTCTTTTTAAAACCAACGGTACTCGCGTTGGCTAAGTTATTAGAAATAGTGGCTACGTTAGTTTGTTGGGAATCTAACCCTGTTTTACTTATCCATAAAGCGGGATGCATAAATTTCTCCTTAGATTAATTAAAATGACAGTGATGACTTGTTTACACAACACGCAATAACGTTTCAGAACTTTTATCGATCTCTTCTGCGTTTTTCATCATTTTTATCTGCATTTCAAAATGTCGTTGCAAGTTAATTAAACTGGTTAACTCACTACTTAAATTCACATTGGACGCCTCAAGCGTTCCACTTTGTACCCGAACAGTTCTATCCCATTCAGGATCCTGACCGTCGATTTGTCTAAACAGACCATCCTCTCCACGCATCAAACCTTTTACATCTGGATTTACTAATTTTATTTGTGCAATCTCTTCCATCGCTTCCGCAGGTGCGCCCTCAGGACGTACTTCGACCATGCCATCTTGACGTATATTAAATTTTTCAACAGGTAGTTGGATATAAATAGGGATCCCCTGTATATCAAGTACCTGACTACCATTACTATCCACTAACATGCCGTCATTATTAATATTAAGACCACCTGAACGGCTCATACCTTCACCGCCTAGCTCGCTTTCTACGACAAACCAGCCATCGCCCTGTATGGATATATCTAAATCACGGCCAGTGGTTTGCATAATGCCACTTTCAAAGTTTTGACCAGGCTCCTCTGTCAAAGCAAAAACACGAGTAGGTTGCCCTTGTCCATAAACTTGCATGCTGCGTGCTTGTTCGAAACTGGCTTTAAATCCGGTCTTATTAGCATTAGCTAGGTTGTTAGAATGGATAGCTAACGCATTCATATTCTCTTTTGCACCAGACATTGAGATGTATAAAAACTTATCCATATGTATTCCTTAACCGAACTCATTCGATAGATAGTGACGATTGATGTGACTTATACAAATAGAAATGCAAGAGGTATGCCAAAGAAAATAAGATGCTAATAAAAACAAAAAGGCACCTAAAATTAGGTGCCTTTTCAAGGAGTAACAGTTATAGAGATTGTTTATCTGATCTGTAGAATAGTTTGCTGCAAGGTATTATTAATCTCTAAAGCACGTGAATTTGCCTGGAAATTACGTTGAGCGGTTATAAGGTCCACAAGCTCTGTCGTTAAATTGACGTTTGATTGCTCAAGCGCAGCTGAGTTAATGGATCCAAATGAACCAGATGAGGCCTCTCCGGCAATCGGTTCTCCGGAGTTTTGCGAAGCTATCCAATTAGACCCTGTCTGTGCGAGCCCCTGTTCATTACGAAAACGAACAATTGCAACTCGTGACAATGGCTGTGAAGTACCATTACTGTATGTCGCTTTCACTAACCCATCATTGCCAATCTCAACTCCCGTTAAGCGCCCTACTGTTAAGCCATCTTGCTCTAGTGCCGTTACTTCAAACGCAGAAGCAAATTGTGTCGGCTCTTTAAAGTCCAAATTAAATGCTTGAGTTCCATCTGCCCCAGGGTCAAGCACATTTGCACCACCGACACCTAGTGGCGCAAAATCTAATGCAGCAGGACTACTGCCAGTGTAAGCACCTACTGAGTCAAAAGTTAAGACAGCACCAGTACGCACGACACCATTCGCATCAGTGTAAGTGGCTTGTGCAGTCGTATCCTGTAGACCATCACCAGTAGTATCTTGGCCATAAGTACCACTCACCGGTGCTGGTGGTGTTGCATTTTTATCCCAAGCATCAACAGGTTTGCCATCAACGGTTACAAAAGTAACCCATTGGTTGGTGCCAGTAAAAGATGCATCGTCAGGTTTAATATAATAAGTACTCGTTATATGTGCTTCACCCAGTGAGTCGTAGATAGTCACAGAGGTAGCATTGTTATAAGTAGAAGGATCATTTGGATCAAAATTTGCCGGATCAAGTGTGCTATCACCAGCGGGTAAGTTAAGGGTAATACTAATTTCTGATGTTGAAACCGGTGTACCTGCCGTTTCAGGAATCTGAATCGGTTGTGTCGTACTTAAACTAACCGAAGATGATGTTCCATCAGGATTCACAGGAAATGCTTGTAAATAGTTACCACTATTATCAACAATGAAATTTTCATTATTAAGTTTAAAGGTTCCTGCTCGTGTGAAACTTAAGTCACGATCGCCAATATTGCCAGACGTTGCAAAGAATCCACTACCAGTGATCGCAAGATCTAACGGGTTATTTGTGAACTTTAAACTACCTTGATGGAACTGTTGTGCCACAGCGGCAACAGAAACGCCATCACCTGTTTTTGTTTTACTATTAGAAAATAGAGAGTTCGCATAAACACTGTCAAACTCTGCACGGGACTCTTTAAAACCTACCGTCCCAACATTGGCAATATTATTTGCCGTTGAATCCAAATCTGTTTGCGCAGCCGCGATACCACTTAATGCAACGTTAAAAGACATAATATTTCCCTCTTATTTATTTTCTGCAACTTCAATTGCATCTGAAAGCTCAATACCACCTAACCCTTGAAGGTTGAGGTATACACCAGCTTGCCCGCCACCTAAGCTCACACTTTGTACATGTGCATAACTTGCGACCATTAATTCTTCACCTTGACCATTAACTGTGCCATTTGCGTTGAAAGTATAAGTATCTTCAGGTAAACGCTCACCTGCATTATCAAGGCCATCCCAAGAAAAGCGCTTATTACCCGCACCAATATCGCCTAAACTAATTGTTCGTACCACCACACCCGCGCTATTCTCTACCGAGACCATTGCACCGTAAGCACCAGTAGCACTATTAATCGAACCATCTATACCACCAGTTTCTGCAAGATAACCCTGATTACTTGGGATCAATACCTTTTTACCTACTAAAGAAGAAGCTTGTAACGCTTGACTTGAACTTAATACTTCCTTCATGCCTGCAAACTCTGTCCCCATTGTTGTGATACCTTCAGCAGTGGTGAAAGAAGCCATCTGCGCAATCATTTCTGAATTATCAACGGGTTTAAAAGGGTCTTGATAAGCTAACTGTTGAGAAAGCAGTGCAAAAAAGTCCTCTTGTTGTAGTTTTTGCTGAGCATCAACCTCTTTATTCGCTTCAATCTGTTCATTGGTTAGCGGTGTATTGAGGTTTAGCAATGGATTAATTGCAGTCATAAGTTACCCCTTAGCTTTTGCCCATTTGTAATGTACGGCTCAACATCTGCTTAGCAGCATCGGCAATTTGTACGTTGGTTTGGTATGAACGTGAAGCACTGATCATATTTGCCATCTCTTCCATCACATTTACATTAGAATGATAAATAAATCCATTTTCATCAGATTTAGGGTGGTTAGGTGCATACTCTTGATTCAGCGGTGCAGCACTCTCTACAATCCCCTGCACTTTTACACCAACACTGCTGCCTAGCCCGCCTTTGGCGCGATTAAGTTCTGCAGCAAATACTGGATGACGCGCTTTATAGGTTTCTTCACGATTACTACTCACGCTGTTCGCATTTGCCAAGTTACTGGCAGTGGTATTTAAGCGAAGAGACTGCGCGCTCATACCGGTTGCAGATACATCTAATACTCTTAATAAGCTCATAATAATTCTCCTCGCATCAACTACTGCCCTTTAATCGCTTTACGCAGACCTGAAATTTTACTATTTAAGAAATCTAAACTAGCTTGATATTCCATGCTATTTTTCATAAACAGGTTACGCTCCACTTCTGTATCGACAGAGTTACCATCGCCTGTATCAGGCTGATTTCCTACACGGTATAATTCACCTGATTGTGCCATTGAAAATGATTGAGCAAATTTATGACTTTCATGAGTACGATTTAAAAATACACCAGATCGAGATTTAGCCTGTTGTAACGCATCTTTAAAATCAATATCTCGCGCCTTATAACCTGGGGTATCTGCATTAGCAATATTACCCGCTAAAATTTCAGTTCTTCGCGAACGAATGCCTATTGTGTGCTGATGAATACCTAATGCTTTTTCAAAGTTAATCGCCATAAATTTCTCCTCTGTAAATATAATGCAAGGCATGTGCCAAAAGAGAAAATAAGTGTAATTTATAGGGTGGGGTTAGATAATAAGTATTAAAGGGCAAGTATACTAAGTGGAACAATGGTGACCTTCTTACCAGAACATCTAAAGTGCCATAAAAGAAAGCCAGAATGGCAATAAATTGTCGCTGTTTTTAATACGGGGATAAATAGGGAGGCAACTATTGCCTCCCTCAAAATGAAAGAGGCAATGAAAAAGCTTAACCTTTAAGTTTATAGATGATACCTGGATTGCAACGCACCATATCAAACTTATCCGTCAAGCCAGTGAGGGATTCTGAAGCCCCAAGTATTAAATAACCACCAGGATTAAGGGCACTAGCAAATTGATTTAAAATGCGAGATTTAACATCACTTGAAAAATAGATTAAAACATTACGGCAGAAAATAATATCGAACTTTCCAAGCCCAGCATAACTGTCTAGCAGATTATAATTTCTAAAACTGGTCAATTTTTTGACTTCCGGCTTAACCTGCATTTTTCCAGAGCCGTCATTTACAGGAGAGAAGAACTGCTTTTTACGCTCTTCAGATAAACCGCGTGACAATGCTAAGGTATCATAAATGCCATTTTTACACTGTTCTAGCATGGTATTAGAGATATCTGTACCAATTATTTGGACATTCATTCCTAATTGCGACTGTTTCTTTTGGTACTCCATGGTAGTCATAGCAATAGAGTAAGCTTCTTGACCTGATGAACTAGCTGCAGACCATAGTTTTAAGCTTTTTTTCTTCGCTAACAGTTCAGGGTAAATTTTGTTGGTTAATAATTCAAAGGGATACCTATCTCTAAACCACAATGTTTCATTAGTGGTCATTGCGTCAATGACCGCGGTTCTCAGCTCTCTATTTTTATAACTCATGGATTGATGAATTAAATCAGCAAGTGACAAAATAGAAAACTGAGTCATTAATGGAATCAACCGGCTTTTCACTAGGTACTGTTTATTCGCACCTAGGACAATGCCACATTGCACCTCTAAAAAGTCGGAAAACTGCTTATAAATATCATCAGAAAGTGCTCTCACAGATAATTTCTCACTTATTAATTAATAATTTGATCATCTAAATTGATAACCTTTTGCACTGCAGTTGCTAACTCATCAGGGTTAAACTTAGCAATAAAGTCATCCGCCCCTACCTTTTCAACCATTGCTTGATTAAATATGCCACTTAAAGAGGTATGTAAAATAACATGCAAGGCAGATAAATCTGGATTTCCCTTCACTTCTGAAGTTAATGTGTACCCATCCATTTCAGGCATTTCAACATCAGAAATCATTAAGGCATATCGTTCAATGACAGGTTGGGTTTTAGCCACTTCTTTAAGCAGGTCTAACGCCTCTTTACCATCTTTTACTAAGTCGCATTCAATACCTAATGCACTAATTGCACGTTGTATTTGCTTTCTTGCAACAGAAGAGTCATCTGCAACCAATATTTTTTTATTAGCCATTTTTTCTTGAATATCTGTCTCAATTATTTCAGCATCAACCTCAGTATTTACGGGCGCGATCTCATCTAAAATTTTCTCAACATCTAAAATCTCAACTAACGACCCATCAATATCGGTGACAGCAGTTAAATAGTTATATCGACCCACACCATTTGGTGGTGGTAATATATTTTCCCAATTAATATTAATAATTCGCTCAACAGATCCGACTAAAAACCCCTGAATAGAGCGGTTATATTCGGTAATGATAATGAAGCGCTCTTCGATATTTTCGATAGCACGCCCCCCCGTAGCTAAATTCATATCAATGACTGAAATAGTTTGTCCACGAATATGTGCAATGCCTCGAATAGCATGGTGTAACTTAGGTAGCGCGGTCAAAGGGGGGCATTGTAAGACCTCTTTTACTTTAAACACATTAATACCATAACGTTGAATACCACCGAGCTTAAATAGCAATAATTCAAGTCTGTTTTGTCCTACCAATTGAGTTCGCTGATTCACCGAATCTAACACACCAGCCATATCATATTCCTTTTATCTTAGTTAGGCATTTACAAGCAAATCGTTCTATAATGGAGGTATTTGCATCGTTATTATTACTGCATTAACAGTAATATCTAACTTCAAATAGGACCACTATTTTGATACGTTTTGTCTTTCTTTTTCTTAGTTTAGCTTGCTCTTACAGTTTTGCTGAGGCTAATTACCGAAAAGAGTTAGAAAACTTTGCCCAATCACTTGTTTTTGACAAATATCATTCTCTCTATGAGCTACAAGATGATGAACGCCTATCGGTAAAGTCCGCCCCCTTAGACAAGCGTATTAACTATCCTGAATGCATCACAGGACTCACCGGCGAAGTAATTAAAAACAGTATAAAATCAACCACTTCAGTGAAGGTTACCTGTGCCGATGAAACACCTTGGACCACTTATTTGCGAGTTCGAGTCAAATTACTCAAACAAGCAGTTGTTGTCAGCCGTTCATTAAGCAAAGGACAAGTACTCAATTCAGAGAATATTGCCATCGTTTATATGAGCAAGTCGCAAATTAGAAATGGTAGCTTCTCCTCTCTAGAAAACCTTTATGGCGCTCGCTTAAAACGTAATTTAAACAGTAATAAAATAATAAAAAACCGCGATGTGTGTTATGTATGTACTGGCGATAAAGTCACTATTAAAGCGACAAAAACAGGACTTTCAATTAAAGCGTCAGGTATTGCATTAAGTGATGCTAATATCGGCGGTACTGTAAGGGTAAAAAACAGCCGAACAAAGCGCATTGTGGTAGGTACAGTGTCAAACCTTAAAGAAGTAAAAATCTCATTTTAGAAATAGTTACTCTTTTAATCAAATTAAAGCTAAAATAACTAAAGAAAAAGTTTAACGTGCCGACATTATTAATATGTAATCTTATTGGAAGATAATTATGAGTATAAATATCAATCGCCAAACGACACAAAAAAATATTGTTATTGAGCAAAATAATACTCAAAAACAACAGGATGTAAACAAGAAAGGTGTCAATGAAACTGCTAAGAACCAAGATTCAGTGCAGTTAACATCACAGGCTAAAAACTTAAATAAAATGCAACCTACTGCCGAGCCACAAGTTAATAAGCAACGAGTAGAAACACTGAAAGCGGCTATTTTAAATGGTGATTATAAAATCAACACAGAACGCTTAGCTGAAAAACTGACTAAGTTTGAGAGTGACTTTAGCAAGGCTTTTGCATAAAATTAATTAGTAATAATACAATACAAACTTAAGCGATAGTGATGTTAGCCTTACAATTACAACAACAGTTAAAGAATCTAAATGAACTACAAGCTTCTCTAGAAGAGGAGAAACGCTGTCTAACAGAAAAAGATTTTAGTGCCTTTAATGACATCCTATTTAATAAGCAAAAATTGCTACAAAACATTGCTAATACTGATAAACAAATAAGCACAGAAAAAAACTTAACCATCATCAGCAAAGATGACCAATTAAGCCAAGCAAAAGAATCACTTGAAAATCAGCTACGCGACTGTCAAAAACTGAATGCGATCAATGGTAGGTTAGTTGAGCTAAACATGAAAAGTAATAAGCATTTAATGCAGTTGATGACTCAGGCAACTGGAAAAAATAGCGTGACTTATAATCAAAAAGGCCTTCTTAAAGGTGGCCAACTTCTTGGTAAAAATATTCAAGCCTAGTCTTCCTACTTTTCATTCTGCACAACATTTAATAATAAACAGCCTCTTCCACTTTCAATATTGAAACTCCTTGCTCATTGAAGGATGCGTTGCTTGCAAAGGGGAGCGCCTGCATATCTAACGTCAACTCTGTAATATAAAAATCTCCTTCATGATAACTTTTTACTACACGTGCACCTTTGACTAAACCTTTAACCTTCGCTTTTATTTTATCTTCTTTTAACATAGCCCCCTCTACACGGTTATCAGCACTGAGTAAAACACCGTATATCTGTTCCGCCATTTCTTTATAAGCCTCTAGTTTAGAAGCCTTAATAGCATTCAGCATTTTTACATCAAAGCTGTCGCCTGACTGAATCTCAATTGGCGCGTAACCAACAGAGTAAAAGCTATGTTCGTAGTTAGCCTGTGATTGTGTATCAGAATTATGTGAGTTGCTACTGCAGGCCGATAAAAGACAGATCGCCAATAAAGCGGGTAGATGATATTTCATAACAGTTTCCTTGCATGGTTAATAGCTCTAACTTTAAACCAAGCAAGAAGTAAGCCAGTTGAGGTTAAATTTGTAATATTAACTGGTCAAATTAAATTGGGCTACTTGACCAGACGAACTTGAGTTTTTTTGCCTTGAACATTTCGACTATCACGCGCAAAATATTTTTTACTACGATAATCATACTCACCGCCAACAAACATACTGTGTGGAACAAAAGCGCTACTGGTTGATTCAACGATATTGGTATCTGCATTAACAATACGAATATTAAAAATCATTCCCTCTTCATTTCTAGACATTGTTCCTGTCAAAATACGTTGTACATCTAAATTTTTATTTAGCTTTTTCCAGTCACGTGTTAATGCAAATTCCCCCGCTTCAGTTAATTGAATATTACCTGTTAACTTGAAATCGATAACACGTAATTGCCTGATATGTAACTCATGAATAAACTGCTCAGAAATAGTTTGCCCTAGCCAGTTGGTCACCGAGTGATCATTAAGATCAACAATTGAAGTTAATGCTATATTTTCATTATGAAATTTTTTGGGAAAATTATATAAAAGTTGATCTGCCATTTTACTGACAACTTCCGACAAAATTAATGATTTCTCGCCGTTAAAAGAATACAAGTGCCCATAACCATTGGACTCTGTTTGTACACCAGACTTTTCTCGATTAGCATCAAGCGCCTCTTTTTCAACATCAGCTTGGCTGAAAGAATGAGCGACATAATAGTACAAATAATCATCACTATTTTTACGTACTGCATTTAATTCCGCCTGTTTTGCTACTTGCGCTTGTTTTGCCTGCGCTGCAGCATCTTCTTTACTTGTTTCCGATGTCGTTGAACAGCCCTGTAACAATAAAAGAACCGCACTAATTAGCATTATTTTTTTCATAAAAGCCTGCCTTGGAAAAATATTAATTCATCAATTCAATTAATTTATCGGCACCTTAAAGAATAACTTTAACCGATATAAAGATAAATAAATGAATAATTAATAGGGAGTGGTATAAATTTTGCTTTCTATATAAGTAACTATGTTGAAAAGTAAATATGCAATTAATAAAGGTTACCCATGAATAAATATGTGCTGTTTTTTTTCATTTTTTTCTCGACACTTACTCATGCGCAATGGTTTGAGTCCTCAGCAAGTGCACTAGTCATCGACAATGACTGGGAAAATGCACGCGAGCGCGCACTCAAAAAAGCGGTAAAAAATGCCCTTCTTTTTTCAGGTGGCGCAATATCTAGCTTGCAACAAGTAAATAATGGGGTGTTGATCGAAAATCGTTTAGTATTAAATAGCGAAGGTGAAATAAAAGCACTCAACATCACTAACGAAAGTAAGAATTCTGATAGTTTAACCTTGACTATAAAAGTTGATATTCAATCACCAGAGAAGGTCTGTTACGGTAGTAACTTCGCAAAATCGATCGCAATCACCCGCTTTAAGCTCAACACACCAGAGCAAGCTGTAGACGGTAATATATTTGATATACATAAACAAATAAGCACGACTTTATTTAATCAACTTAACCTTTCCCCTCAAAGCCTGGATGTTCGCCAGTACATTGATGCACCAGTTAAATTAGGAGAGCAATACAAAAATAATAACCAAACAGATACTCTTCGTTCGCTCGCCACAAATAGCGATAGCCAATACCTCATCTATGGTGAGATCAATGATATTTCAGTGAAGTTTGACAGTAAGAACTCAATCTCATACTGGGTAACGGATCCAATGCGACATTTTTATCTCACTATTTATCTATATGATGCATTACAAGGACAGCTCCTTTCTAGCAAGCAATATCGTACGAAAGCAGCTTGGCAATATAATCAACATGAACAAGCAAACCTAAAAAGTAAAATGTTTTGGCAAAAAGACTATGGACAAGCAATTATTTCACTACTTGATGATGTAAGTGTCGATATAGAAACACAATTACAGTGTGAAGCACCGACTGCTAAAGTAGTCTCCATTGACAGCAATAGTTTACAAATAAATCTTGGTAAGAAAAATGGACTAAATAACGGTACTATTTTATCGTTATTCTACTCCAGCAACTACAAAGACCAATTTGGCATCGAACGAAGTTCAAAAAGCCAATACCAAGGTACTATGAAAGTAATTGAAACAACGCACAATAGCGCAGTATTACGTACATTAGATAACTTACCCTTAGGTAATATTCAAATTAATGATTTAGCGCGTATTAAATAGTTGATATACTAAGGAAATCTCTTCATAGCTCAACAGGATAGAGCACCCGCCTCCTAAGCGGATGATCGGGGTTCGAGTCCCTGTGAAGAGACCACCCCCCATGTAACCACATACATAGCTATTACCCGAAAAAATTTAAAACCTATTATCGTTGAAGAAAGATCTCTAATTCCAATCGAGTTGAGTGTGTGATGCTCTAAACTTCACGCAGGGAAAGCGATTTAGCCAAAGGCCAAATATAACGTAAACATCTGTTTTATATGCGATATTTTTAACGAACAGATAAGGATTTTTAACCAGTTAGATAGGTCTGCTATTTATTTTGCTATAAGCATAAAGAATATTTACTACACGCCTCTCACCATACCTATCAAAAATAATGTTCAACTCCAATTATAAACTCAGTGTTAAGTCATCTTAACCAAAAGTTGATTGATAAAACTTTATTAATACCAATCGAATTAAGTATGCGCTCTAAATTTTGCACTGGAAAAGTGACTTAACTCAAGGCGAAACTGACGTAAATAGCTGTTCCCTTTACGAAAGTTTCAACGAAGAGGTAAGTTACTTTAACCAGTAAAATAGATCAGCTATTTATTTCATTCGGTATAACAGGGACTTATCGATAAAAAATAGCTGAACTCCTTAGTTTTCGCTAAATAGCCAAAAGATAACACTCAACAATCATTTGACATTATATGCCACAATGATAATGTATCACCACTTGCTTTTTATGTTACTTTTTACTGACAGGGATTTTACAATGGCTAATTATCAATTCTTTAAACACAACGGTGAAGGTCCACTTGTTCATTTAGATGTTGATTCAAATACTTATTACCACGAGAAAGAACAATTGATTAAACAAGGCTTTGAAACTTTTGGAGATACTATTCAAGCGGCAACAACTGAAGAAGCCTACCAGCGCGCTAACAGTATGATGGATGAAGCAGTGCAACAATACGGCATGGCCCATCCAATGGGTGGCTTGTATTATTTTGTAACAGGCATGTTTGAGCTGCTATTTAAGAAGAAAAAAAGTAGCTAAAAATAAGCTTGGCTAAAAGGTATTGTAGCTATGCAAAGTGTCTCCCAAAATATGCCAAACACTTAAACTTACTTTATAAGTTTAAGTGTTTGCTTAATAAAAAATGGAATTTATAAAGTGCTCGAGTATTGCGTAGCGAAATTTCCACTACACAAACGATAGGTGCAGAAGTGAGTTACTCTCCCTTCAAAACTCACAACACAGGTAGCGTAAATTTTAGCAAGTAAGAGCGATCACCTTTTTAATTTTTTTACTATAAGTGTTAATACTGCAAAAGATTAACCTTTCAACATTATCTAGCGACCAAATTTTTATTGTCGTTATTTTGCCAATAACTCTACAAAGCTAGGTAAATCTTCTGTTTTGTAGCAAGCATCATGCTCTTCAACATCCGCACGATTAACTAATACTGTACGCATTCCTAAGGCCTTTGCAGTAGCAATGTTTGAGGTTTGATCATCATAAAAAGCGGCATCAGAAGCTTTAAAACCAAAGTGTTGGCAAATAGTATTGTATGCATGTGGCGCTGGTTTCATTTGATAACCGGTTAATTCAACACTAAAAATACCATCAAAACAGTCGTATAAGTCGATATGTTTTAAGACTCGAGTTGCATAAGGTAACGGTGAATTGGTAAACACGTAACGTGATTTTTTAAATGCATGTAGGGCATCTTTTAACTTTGTCGCCTTTTCAACCTTGTCTAAATTAACTTGATGCGAGAATTCAGAGAACTTATTAAGGTCAACCTTGGAGTGATGTAATTGGATACCTCGTATTGTCCCACCATAGCGCTGATAATAACTATCACATAAAGCATTAGACTCTGTAATAGAAATACCAAGTTCATTACTAATAAACTCACGCATTCTAGGGGCTATTTGTTCTAAAATAGCACTCTTAGGTGGATATAAAGTATTATCAAGATCGAATAGGTGTACATCACGCTCTAATAGTGGAGTCAAAGGATCGCCTCTTTTTAATTGATAAAAATTGATACTATCATTGTTTGTTTGAAAAACCCAACAAGGTGATCATGATCACTATTTTTGACCTAAGTCTAAGCAGCACACTGACAATCACGGGCAAAATTTACAATTAACTAAAGGATATATTTTGAAGGCGTTTTATGACAATTAATCATTCAACAATACAATCAGTGAAACTCAATAATTTTATACATCGCATTGATTGCAAAGTCGCAATAACAAAAATTGTCCAGCAACATGGTGGTAACCTAAAACGTATTCGTCGCTCGAGAAACTGGCAAATAACGGGCACTGATAAACAACTGACAGTATTAGCGGAAAAGTTACGTGCGCATGGAGCTAAATGGGTTGCAGATGCAATTGAAAAAGCGCTACCAAACCCTACCATTAATTTTGCTCACGTCCTGCGCGATAATCCTGCAATCACCGTCAATGCATTAATGGCTAAATCTGGTTGTACGTTAACGGAGGCACGAACTGCTATCGATGATGCAGAAAACTTCACTTGAGCGCATAGCTTCCATTAATCACAGGATATTTTTAGGCATTATAAAATAACTGACAATCCAATAAACATAGCAATCCTCCATAAATAATTGCCACAGCAAAATAAATCATTGATCTATTTTTCATAATCACCTAGACTACAAAAAATGACGAAGCGTCACAAATATTCACGCCGTCACCAAATGTATGTTAATTATTCATTTTATAGCGAGCTTTGAGTTATACTTAGCCCCAAATAAAAAGGCCACATGCAATGAATACAATACAAACAAATAAAACACAGACCAGAAAAGCACGAGAAGTTGCAGACAGAGAACAACTGTTACTTAATATTGCACTTGAGATTATCGAGGCACATGGCTTTTCAGCGTTAACAATGGACAAACTAACGCAACAGTCAGAATACTCTAAAGGAACGGTTTATAACCACTTTTCGAGTAAAGAAGATTTATTAACAGCGCTTTGTTTGCGTGCGATACGCGTGCAACAAGTGTTATATAACAAGCTAGTTGACTTTGGCACTAATTCTCGTGAACAAGTAGTTGGTTTTGCGTTTGCCTATGAATTGTTTGCCAAACTTTACCCAGCTTTATTTATGGTTGGCTTAACCGTTAAAACTTCTGCAATTAGGGAGAAAGCATCACCACAACGTGGAAATGCGATCACCGAAGCAGAAAATGAAATGATTGAAATGATGAAATCACTGGCTAAAAATGCCATTGATGCCAATGAGCTCGACAAAAAATATGCAGATAACCTATATCAAGTCACTTTTTCAATTTGGTGCATGGGTTTTGGGACGGTTTCACTTATGCGAACATTAGGTGAGTGTGGTGCATCATCATGCATGGAAAACATCTGCGTTCATAATAGCTTGTTATACCATGTATCACTGCTATTAGATGGTTTAGGTTGGCAACCATTAAACAATAACTTTGATTATACAAAGACTTGGGAAACATTAAAAAATGAAACCTTTGCAGCAGAGATTGAGCAATTACGACAATAATTGTAAAGAGCACATTAATACAGAGAAGATAAATAAAAAAGGCAGTTAGCCTTTTTTATTTATCTTTATTGACGATTCGTCAATACATAACACTTTAATCAACAGTTTCGGCTGTTTTTTTATTAAATAAAATGACGATTCGTCATATAAATTCGAATCGTATTTCAACAAGGAATTGGCAATGCCAATAAAGAGGGAAACATGAAAAAAGCAGTGTTTAATTATGTAGTTGATAGGCCACTTATAACCATAGTGGCAATGTTTATGGCCATTTTTGCCTTTGCTTATGGCGCTCAGAAACTTTATTTCGATGGCGACTATAAGGTTTTTTTTAGTGACGATAATCCTCAAATGCTTGCCTTTGAATCGATGCAAAATGTATATAGTAAAAGTGATAATCTCGCGATTGTCATTACTCCTAAATCTGGCAACGTATTTGAACAACAAACCTTAACGCAACTCTACGAAATGACAGAGCAAGCTTGGCAGACCCCCTACTCTTTACGCGTTGATTCGATTACTAACTTTCAACATACCCAAGCTGACTATGATGATTTACTGGTTGAGGATCTGTTACTAGAAAAAGAGATGTTATCGCCAAGCAAGATAGCAAAGATAAAAGAGGTGGCACTTTCTGAGCCTAATTTAGTGAATAAGTTAATCGCGCCAGATGCTTCCGTTGCGATTATTAACGTTACTATTCAGTTACCTAATGTTAATGAGCTCACTGAAATTCCAGAAGTAGCGGCCTTTGGCCGTGCGCTTAAAACTGAATTTGAGGCGAAATACCCAGACAATAATATCCGCCTTTCAGGCATGATAATGCTAAATACAAGCTTCGCCGAATACGCACAGAATGATTCCAGCACATTAATTCCAGCTATGTTTTTAGCGATATTAGTGATGCTAGGTATTTTACTGCGTTCAATCAGTGCAACTTTTGCAAGTTTATTAGTGATTGTAGGTTCGATCGCTGGTGCGCTCGGCATTTCTGGTTGGCTTGGTATTCCACTGACCACCGCAACGGTGAATGTGCCCACGATTGTAATGACACTCGCAGTGGCTGACTGCGTGCATGTTATTAGTACCCTGCTATTTGAGATGCGAGCAGGAAAAAATAAGAAAGAAGCCATTATTAGTAGTTTAGAGATAAATTTAACACCGATTTTTATCACTAGCATTACCACAGCCTTAGGCTTTCTTGCACTGAACTTTTCTTACTCTCCTCCTTTAGCTGACCTGGGTAACTTAGTCGCTGTAGGGGTCATGATTGCCTTTGTATTAGCCATGACTATTTTGCCTGCAACCTTAATGTTCTTGCCATTAAGGGTTAAAAAAAGCATAAAAAAAACTACCCTTATGGATCGTTTTGCAGAGTTTGTTATCAAACGTAGTCGTATTATTCTGCCAGTTTCATTGCTTATTATTGTTGCCCTTGGCACACAAACAGTGAACAACCATGTCAGTGATGACTCACTTAAATATTTCAGTGAGAATACAGAGTTTCGTCAAGATGCAGACTTTATGGCTAAACATGTGTCTGGAATGACAACACTTGAGTTCAGCTTATCGTCAGGAAAAAGCAGCGGTATTAACTCGCCAGAATTTCTTAATGCGCTGAGCAGTTTTACCGACTGGTTACGCGCTCAACCTGAAACAGATCATGTGAGCTCACTGAGCGACACGATTAAGCGTTTAAATCAAAATATGCATAACGATGATAGTGCTTTTTATAAGATCCCCGACCAAAGCACACTCTCTGCACAGTACCTATTAATGTATGAGATGAGCCTGCCCTACGGTTTAGATCTTAACGGCCAAATCAACGTGAAAAAATCTGCAACTCGAGTTATTGCGACTTTCACTAACTTGGGTAGTATCGAGATACTTGATTTAGAGCGTCGCGCGACACAATGGTTTGTCACCAACGCACCCAATATAAACATCGATATCGCGAGTACGAGCTCTATGTTTGCTCATATTGGCGATCGCAATATGACCAGTATGATCCAAGGAACAGCACTCGCTTTAGTGCTTATTTCAGCATTGGTGGGTATCTCTTTACAATCCTTTAGACTTGGCTTTATCAGCTTATTACCTAACCTTTTACCGGCAATTTCTGGCTTTGGCTTGTGGGCCATTATCAGTGGAGAGATTAACCTCGCTCTGTCGGTGGTTGCCAGTCTGACACTGGGAATTGTGGTTGATGACACAGTTCATTTTTTAAGTAAATATCAACGCGCTAAAAACCAAGGGAAATCTCCACAGGATTCGGTACGTTATGCCTTTGCAAGTGTTGGGCGCGCACTGATCATTACCACCGCTATTTTATGCATTGGTTTTGGTATTTTAACGCAGTCCGATTTTGCAATGAATGCAGATATGGGTCTACTTACCTGCATCATCATCCTCATTGCGCTGTTTGTTGACTTGCTGCTACTACCAGCCTTTTTAATTATTTTTGATAGACAAAAAGCAACACAACAGACAGCAATCAATCTCCAACAGCAACCCGTTTTAGCACAAGGAAAATAAGATGAATTTATTCAATAAATTAAAATTGACTCATGGCTTAGCATTCACTTTAGCGCTGAGCTTCATTATCCCACTTACCGCCCAAGCGACACAGGATGAAGCACAAATTCGTGGTTTAGAGATAGCCAAGTCTCGTAAAAACATTGATGCCGGATGGAGAGATAGTCAGTCTTCTTTAGAGATGATACTGAGCAATAAGCAGGGTGAAACGAGTCAACGTGAATTACGCATGAAAAATCTTGAGATTGATAATGATGGCGACAAGTCTATCTCTATTTTTGATTCACCAAAAGATATCAGAGGAGCTGCTTTTCTTACCTTTGCACATGTTAAAGGCGCAGATGATCAATGGCTGTATTTGCCAGCCTTAAAACGTGTAAAACGTATCTCTTCACGCAACAAGTCAGGCCCATTTATGGGCAGTGAGTTTGCCTACGAAGATTTAAGCTCCTTTGAAGTAGAAAAATACACTTACCGTTACTTAGGAGAGGAGGAAATAGAGGGGCAAGCTACCTACATGCTTGAATCGGTGCCAACAGATAAGTATTCAGGTTATAGCAAGTTGATTACTTGGCTACATAAGAGTGATTACCGCGTGCTGAAGTCTCAATACTACGATCGTAAAGGCAGTTTATTAAAAACCTTAACCGCTAGCGACTATAAGCAATACCTTAATAAACACTGGCGTGCTCATAAGATGGTCATGGATAACCACCAAACAGGTAAAAGTACGGAACTGAAATGGCTAAGTTATCAATTTCTCACCGGATTAGAAGAAAGTGATTTTAATAAAAACAAACTTAAACGCGCTCGTTAATCAACAGTCAATAGGGCTAGCTTAGCCCTACACATCTAATTAAGGGATATTATGCGACTATTATTGATAACTTTAATCGCGCTTTTTACATCAATTGCGAGTGCGGCAGAGCTTCGAGGCTATATGGGAGGGGAAGTAAGGTATTTTTACCAAGACCCATGGCAAGACCAGCAAACAGACTGGCAAGCCTCTTTTGTAACACAACCTGAGTTTTATTGGGATTTAGACGAAAATGGCGATAACAGTTTAACGTTCACCCCATTCATGCGCCTAGATAGTGCAGATAAAGAGAGGAGCCACTGGGATATACGTGAATTAAAATGGTTACATTTAGCCGATAACTGGGAACTGGAAGTCGGTGCGGCGATCGTTTTTTGGGGGGTAACTGAATCACAACACCTCGTCGATGTGATCAATCAAACCGATGATATTGAAAGTATTAATGGCGAAGATAAACTCGGCCAGCCAATGATCCATTTCTCATGGATTGATGATTGGGGTGTGCTAGAAACTTTTATTCTGGCAGGGTTTAGGGAGCGCACATACGCTGGTGAACAGGGGCGTTTACGTTTACCCTTTTTAGTTGATAGCGATGCGAGTCAATACGAGTCCTCTCGTGGCCAAAAACATATTGATATGGCGGTACGTTATAGCCAAAATATCGATGATTTAGATTTTGGCATCGCCCTTTTTCAAGGGACTAACCGCGATCCGGTGTTAACATTTAACCCGCAGCAGCAAAACTTGACCCCCTATTACGTCCAGATGACACAATTTAGTAGTGATATTCAGCTCACTCAAAATGAATGGCTCTGGAAACTGGAATGGTTATATCGTGATACTAAACCAACCTCCTACTATGCAACAGTTGCAGGTTTTGAATATACACTTATTGGTTTATTTGAAAGTAATGCAGACTTAGGTTTATTAAGTGAATATAACTGGGATGAGCGCCAAGATGAGGCCACCACTCCCTATCAAAATGATCTTTTTGTGGGTGCACGGTTAGTGCTTAATGATGAAGATAGTAGTGAATTATTAATCGGTGTCGCACGGGATTTAAGCTATATGAGTTACAGCGGACGATTACAAGCAAGTAAACGTATCGGCGAACGTTATAAATTAAGCTTGGAAGCCTGGGTGTTTAACTCAAAAGAGCCTGCCGACCCGCTCTATTATTATCAAAATGACGATATGATTAACCTTAATTTGGATTATTATTTCTAAAAATCCTCTAATTGTTTCGCTTCGAAAACGCTGTATGCCGGTGTTTGATAAGGATGTGCTGCGATCAAAGCTTGTATTACTGCTTTAATACAGCGCTTTTCAGACACCATTTCAACACGGTATTCAGTGACTTGCGATAATGTATCAATGTCGCCAATAAAAGCATTACTGCCTTTTAGAGGGCGAAACTGCCCTCGCCCTTTCACTTGCCAAGCACATTGATCATAATCGCCCATCTTTCCCGCACCCGCTTCGAACATGGCAGACTTTACCGGTTGGCAATAATCTTCTGGGACATAAAATATAATTTGATACATATATTACCTATTTTATTTTTCGTGATTCAGTTAAGCATGGAAGAATCGTAATCGCTGTAAATAGCGCATCTGCTCTACCTGTAAATTCCCCCGCTTAAACGAAAGCGCTGTACCGGGAGCTTGTTGAGCCAGTAAACTTAAATCACAGCGAGCCACACAACCTATCTTAGGGTAACCGCCAAGTGTTTGCCTGTCCTGTAATAACACAATAGGTTGGCCACCACTGGGGATCTGAATACTGCCAAGTGCAATTCCCTCAGAAACAATCCCCGTTAAGCGCCCTTTAATAGCTTCCCCCTGTAAGCGCATGCCCATGCGATCACTTTGTTTATCGATAATATATTCACTATGATAAAAACGCTGTTTTTGGTGCACTGAAAAAGCATCGCACTGGTAAGATTCCAGCACCGATAAACAGACTGGTTGTTGGTAATCTGGAATAAATTTAGTTGGCATTTTACGAGCAATAAAAGGCGCGTTGGGTTGACTTACATGGGTGTTTTTTATTGCTAAAAAATCATTATCCTTTAATGCCTGACCATCTTCCTGCAAGCCCCCTATCGCATTACGTTTTACACAACTCAAACTGCCTAATACCGAAGGAGCATCAATCCCGCCTTGCGCTGCAAGATAAGCACGTACACCACTGCTGGCGAAGGAAAGCTGTAACCTTTGCCCTTTTTCTAAGACAAATGAGCAGTTATTAATTTGCGAAATTAGTTTTCCAGAGTGCAACTTAATTTGCGCATTCATCGGCGCACCAGTGAGTGCCAATGCAATAGTCTGTGTGGCTTCAAACTCAGCTTGCCCAAAACAGATCTCTAACACCGCGCAATCGGGTTTATTACCTAACAGATAATTTGCCCAACCGGCAGCAAGTTCATCACACACACCGCCTTGGCTTAGGCCTTGTTGCGCGTGATTAAATCGGCCTTGATCCTGAATTAAGGTAAACAGCCCAGCTTTAATGACAATTAACCCAGCTTGATCACTCATCAGTCACCTTACCGCCAAGCGCAATAAACTGTTGTCGGGTTATGGGATTAAATTTAACTCGATCTCCTATCTGAAAAGGGCTAATAGGCACTTGTGTTGTATCAAACAACGTCAGCGGACAATTGCCAATAATATGCCAGCCACCCGGACTATCAGAGGGATAAACGGCGGTTTGTGTATCAGCAATAGCAACGCTGCCAGCAGGAACAAAAGCGCGTGGAGAGGTATGTCTAGGCTGGCATATTTTTGCATCAAGCGCAGCTAAAAAAGCAAAACCGGGGGCAAATCCTACCGCACAAACTTGATAGGGTTTATCACTATGCAAAGCGATCACTTGTTCGATGGATAAGCATTTATCCGATGCGACTTTTTGCAAATCCCAACCAACCGATTGATCATAATAAACGGGTAACTCAATCAACTTACCTGTAACCTCACTCAATGTATCAGCCGATTGATTCATCTCATCACACAGGGTAAGTAGTAATGTTTCTGCCACTAACGGTGTGATCGTTAAAAGGTTTATTTGTACTAACGCCGTGGTGTAGGAAGGGGTCACATCCAATAGGCTACCTTTGGGAAAGGTAGCATCAATCTGTTTAACTAAATGAGCAATACGAGAGGTAAGAGAAAGGTCGATACGATCACTTAAGGTAATGAGAAAGCTGTTTTCATTAACCGCTTTTATCATTTAATCAGCTTAGCCAGTTGCTCTATTTGTGCTACGGCAATGGGGTTATCGCCATGCACACAAATTGAGTCCACTTGAAGTGGCAGAACATGGCCATTAATGGTAGTGATCGTTGAGTTTTCAATCAGTTGTTTAACCTGTTTTTGCACCGCTTGTGGCGTTGCCAATAATGCGCCTTTTTCACTACGCTTAAGCAAATAACCCGCATCATCATAGGCACGATCAGCAAAGGCTTCTAAGATAAGCACAATGCCATTTTTTTTTGCAATCTCTTGATAACGTTGCAGATTAGGGTGCGCGAGAATCATCAGTGCGAGACTGCCATGACAATGCAATAGACCATCAATAATCGCACTAAAAACCTGCTCACTTTGCATCATCTGATTATATAACGCACCATGAGGCTTAACATATTGCACTTCCACTGACTGTTGTTTAGCAATATGTTGCAGGGAACTGACTTGCTCAATAATGAGTTGTTTAATTTGCTCACTGGTTAAGGTCATCGGTAAACGGCCAAAATTTTCTCGGTCGTTATAACTCGGGTGCGCACCAATTTGCACGGCATTAGCTTTGGCAATACGAACCGTATTCGCCATTACATCAGCATCACCGGCATGCACACCACAGGCGATATTTGCCTGACCAATAAAAGAGATAACGCTTTCATCACTTAGACAACCTTCGCCAACATCACAATTTAATATCATCATCTACTGCTTTTTAGTTAGCTTACAAACGTGGAACGCTGTAGTTAATAGTATGATCACAGGTATCATCTGATTCACAATCATTGATACCATCATTATTCTCATCCCAAGTACTGTGCATTCTTTTTACTTGTTTGAAGTTTAAAAAATTATTTTGCAATTGCAGATAGATAGCACTGTCTTCGGTTGGGTAATCAGAATAGGGCTGATCTTTAGCATGGCTTAAAAAATCAACCTGTAGGTAATCTTTAATATACGTAATTTTTTCTTCGCGAATACGATTACCCAATAAGGCAGAATCTAAATGCACACTTTTTTTACTTTCTAGATCAAACGAAAACAACCCCACGTACACAAACACCCCACTGCCAACCGTATTGACAATAAAAGGCGCCGCATAATGAACCAGTCCAGCAGGCGACTCATTCAGTATCACCATTTTTGACATATTTAAATACAATAGGCCACGATCATAAACCGCTTCTTGATCTTCAGTCGCTTCCTGTAATACTTTTTGATAATGACCACGTAGGAAATAAACTTCCTCCGCAACTTCCTCTTTATCAACTTGCACCTGTACGCCAGATTCAGGGTAAGTCATCGTCATCGGATAACCAGACGAGAGGTTTTCATAAATGGTCTGAGTCGTACTTCGCTCACAGGTTTCTTCAATTTCATTCCAAACCCCTGCAATTTTTTGGCACTCTTCCGGTGAATTAATTTTGCTCTGCAAAAAATATAATCCCGCCATTAAAATAACAGCTATAAAAATAATTCGATTGACTAGTTTGTGCATAGTTAAATATCCAATGTTAATTCGAGTGTTGCTAATAACGCCTTAAACTTCTTATCTAAAGGTGCATTAATTTCTACTTTTTTGCCACTAACTGGGTGAGTAAAAGCAAGGTATGAAGAGTGTAATAATAAACGATCTGAATCGAAGTTATCACGAAACATCTGATTATGTTTACCATCGCCGTGGGTTGTATCACCAATAATCGGATGATGCAGATGTTTCATATGGCGACGAAGTTGATGGCGACGCCCCGTTTTAGGTGTCAATTCAACTAAAGAGTAACGAGATTGTGGATAGGGGCGAACCGCAATCGGTAATTCGGTAAATGATAACCCTTTATAATAGGTTTGTGCCTCCTGCGCTTCTTGGTCTTGATTAGCATGCTTATCGGCAATTTTATCGAGCTTCTTCTTTAAGGCATAATCAAGCAATCCCTCTCCAATATGCCCTCGCACCACCGCTAAATAGCGTTTTTCTGTTTTCTGCTCAGCAAATTGCTCCATTAAATTGTTGGCGTAACTTTTATCTAACAGAAACAGTAAAACCCCAGATGTGGGCCTATCTAATCGATGCGCAGGATAAACATGCTCACCAATTTGATCGCGTAGCTTCTGCACCGCAAACTCAGTCGCGTGGCTATCTAACCAACTACGATGCACTAATAACCCCGAGGGTTTATTAATGGCGATTAACTGCTCATCACGATAAATAATTTCTAAGTCCGGTGATGCCTGTGGCAATGTTTCTAACATCTATTTTTCTCATTCATTAATAAATCGATACGGGTGATCAGCGCCACTATTTCAAGGTTGCTGTGTGACGCTGTTTTAAAATACTCACTCGCCATCGGTGCAACCGACATCTCATTCGGTAAAGTTAGGTTTAGTTGTAATATCTGCGTCATTTTTTCGATAAAGATAAACTGCAACCATTGGGGAAATTGCAAGGTATCTATCGCAAAAGGCATTTCACTAGCGAGTGCTTGCTCACTAGGGCGAGTAGACTGCCAAAGATTTTCTTTGCGTAATAACGCTTCCAGTTCAGATAATAAAGAAGCTAACCGTTGTCGCTTAATTTGTTGCATCTATTGTACCGCACCACTGTCACATTCAAACAGCGTAATATACCCGTTCCCCCGCCGAGAAACAAAATTAAGTCGGTCAAAATGCGACGTTTAATAGTGCATGATAATAGGGCGTATTTTGTTATAATCGTGTTAATTTACGCATATATGAAACTTCTCTTATGAATATAAATACACTTACCGATTTTTTACAGCAGGCTCAGTGCCAATTTCGCATCTATGATTTAGGGCGTAAAGTCACTAAAATTTCTAATAGTGCTTTTCAAAAGATAGCGGAAAATAAGCTTCCATACCCCTACCCAATTCAACAACATGCTTACTTTGGTTTAACCTTTTGGCAAGTTAATAAACAGCTTCAAGACCACTTTATCTGGTTTTTAAAACTGCCTGTTGATGAACAAGGTTTGCTACGCATTACCGCACAAACAAGCTTCATTAAAATGGTGGTCGAGGCAATGGGTGAAAATTTAACCGGAGAGATCAGCCAAGATCTACAGGAGCGCCTTGCCAGTAACCCTTTTATTTTCAAACCAAGTACCGAAAAGCTAGCGATTTTTAATGCCATCATGAACACCAATTTTGTTCGTCCAGCTTCGATTTTTTACCCCACAGCACAGGCTTACTTTGCCGGTAAAAAACAGTGGAATGAGTGGCAAGAATTAGGTATTCAAGGGATTGCCGACCTCGCTGCACGGCTTAATTACGATAATAACCAGCAAATACTAATCAACGCGTTGCCTCACTTGCCACAACAGCCACTGCAATCATTAGCCCTTTGCTTGGAACATCAGCATGACATAAATACCGATCTTGCAACCGCCATTGCTAAGCAAGCAGAGATGGAATTAAAGGCGAACCATCAAGACAGTGCGATTTTGTTATTACGTGCCCTTTCAAGTGCCCGCGCTGTTGGCATCACGAAAGCACTGTTAGAGCAGCAATTTAACTCTGAGCTTATCCATAATGAAAACTGGTATGTCTGTATTGCAGGTCGCTGTTGGTCATTCCTAGAAGATGAAACCTTGTTAAACCGATTCTTTGAAGCATTAGCTAACCACCATGGTTCGCTATTTCCGCAACTGTTTGTGGATTTAGTGGCGATCCCTTCACTGCGTGAAAACGTATTAAAACAATTACGTTTAACCGCTCGCTCGCCAGCATTATCACAGGCGATAGGGTTACTATTTTCAGGTGCACAAGGAGAGTAACAGTGACCGATCTACTTTTTATATTATTTGTGGTGCTTTTTTTCACCCTTATTTGGAAATTAAGACAGCAGTCTGAGCATGCCAAAACATTGATTGAACAGCACTGTGTGAAGCTTGATCTACAACTATTGAGTGTGTCACGTTCAAACTTTAACTTTAAATTAGGGCCTAATTTTCTACAGGCCAGTTTTGCCTTTGAATTTAGCAGCGATAATGAAAACAGTTACCAAGGCAAACTTTACTTATCTGGCTTACACCGCCCACGTTATGAGCTTCCTGTTTATCGTTCTTTTGATTCAAACGACTCATTCTAAAAAGGTTACCCATGGACAGAATTATTTTAATTGCCCAGCAACTGGTAAAAGAGGGGAAAACCCCAAATACGGCGATGATAAAAGCACGTTTACCAAAAAATATCCCGCTACCCACCATTATCGCAGGTTTAAAGCTTTGGCAAGAAAACCCAAATAAACAGATAGATACACCAACCGAGCCGGCATTAATCGCCAATGAAAAAGCAGAGGTTGGTAGCTTTGATCAACTATTAGAGGCCAAAATTAAACAAATGTTAATCCCATTACAGGATGAGATAAAACAATTAAAAGCAGAATTAAGTACATTAAAGGCGACTAAATAGGTGTTTATTAATGAGTTAAGCTTCGAGTGTTACAAGAATACTCAATATGCGGCTGTTGAACGTGCGATCTAATATTCACAAACTTTTTAAAACAAGAATACAGAAAAGAAGGGGTGAATCATTCAATATTCGAGAGTGATTTTGTGGACTAGTGCTGAGTAGCTATGAATAAGTTGTAAAAAAACATCGCTTGAGACTGTAATAAAAACTGTGTAACTGCTTATTTATAATCCAACTATTTGGAAGGATAAGCAGTTATGGTTCAAAAACAATTAGAAGCGTTTGCTCGTGAAGTAGCTAAACGCAGAATTAGATGATCACCTTGGTTATTCTAAGCACAGTAAATCATCGACTAGTAACAGCCGTAATGGCTCTTCCACTAAGACTATCATCACTGACGATGGCCCGTTTGAGTTAGAAACGCCAAGTATTCTGTTCGAATAGACTGTATTGGCTTAATAGATTTTACTGCCAATTTAGAGGTGTTTAAATTATTGCCCATCTCAGCTTTGAAGCGCACCATAGTGGCTTAGAAAGCTATAATGTTGTGGCTAATATTAATCAGCCACAACAATGAAAAATTAATTAACTTCTTTAATGATGTTATAGGCAGATGGGCATTTATCATTAGATTTTTTATTTGTCCCAGTACCAACAAGGGCTCTGAAATTAACCTTTAGGCCTACCTGAACATACTTATGATCTATCTCTAGTTCTTCTGAACTAAAGTGAAAGCTACCTTTGGCTGTCTCTATAAAACCGAACTGCTTCATTCGCTCCCACTTACGTATTTTTCCTTTGAGTTGCTTGTAGCTAGAGGTTAATTTTTTCTGCTTTAAATGTATAAAACAGCGATCCACCTGTTCATCAACAATGGTAAAAATATCATCTTTCTCTTTAATGAGCTCTTTTAGTCTTAGACAGTTATATGTTCGAGGATCAAATGATGAGTCTAATGTCTTGAGCATGGTACCTAGATCGCCCAAGTAAACTGGCTCATTCGTTTGAGCACATTTTTTATAGGCGGCCACTAGCAAAGCATCAACATCTTCATGTTGCGCAGGGGATAACTCTGAGGCAATTAAGTTTGTTGTATAGACAAAGTTGTGACAGGCCTTTCTAAAGCGCTCAGGCGTGTTCTCTTGGCCAATAGCCATAACATGCAAGCCATGTTCTCTAATTCGCTGTGCAACGCTATAGAAGCCTCCATCGCTTGATACAATACACACTGCATTTATTCGGGTGTTGTTATTAATTAACTCAATAGCATCCATGACTAATGCATGATCTGCTGCATCTTTACCATAGTGGAACTGCTGCTTTGGACTAGAAGCAGTAGCGTGGAGTACATCTTTCCAGCCACTTTGTTGCGCAGAGGTCCAGTCAGCATAAACCCATTTGATAGCTACTAAGCCGTGTTTTTCGACCTCATTCAATATTAAATGGTAATCATTATGTGATGCATTTTCACCATCAACTAATACTGCAAAATTTAAGTTAGGCATAAACATTCTCCTTAGATAAGGTATCTGCTAACTTCATCATTTCTGATTTATCATTTTCAGATATGTCAGGTAAAGAGATCATTTGAAAGCCAACTACTTCCATTGGACCGTAATCATCATAATCCTCACCAGTATTCGCATTTATTGCTCGAAGATCGTCTTTAGTAACATCAACTTCATTATTCAACCCGTAAAGATGCCAAAACCACTTTTCATTTACTGATCTTGAATGATAAATTCTTTCTGCAATTGAATAATTACAAGGATTTACGATTATTTCACTTCCTAACCAGTCAACATAAACGTCTTTAAATGCGTCTTCTGAAAGTGTTTTATGATGATTAGATAAGTAACCAATTGCATCTAATATCATTACGGGTGCATCTTCAAAAAGGTCTGAATATTCTCGATTACAAGCTTCATTAAACTGAGAAACGATAGGTTTAATATTCATTGGAATTGGCAAGTTTGCAGCGTGTTCATCCTTTAAAATATTTTGTAGCAGGTCTTTAAAGCGCTTTACATACACAAAGTGCTCAGCAACTTGTAACTGAAAGGAATTTAACTTTTCACCAGATAATCGTTTCCCATGCCAATACTCACCACCGCGATTGTCAGGGTTATCCTCATAAAAAGATATTTCACCTAGACACATGACTAAAGTGAGTAGGCGTGCCTCTGCACAATTATCACCAATCAAAGAACTCAGAGATGCTAAAACATCTTTACTGATGACTTCTGGAGAATTTTCAAGTTCTTGGATCAACTTCTCTATTTGAAGTGTATTTTGAAGAGGCTGTTGTAATACATTACTAATTATTTTACATGAAGTTAGTCCATCCGCCGCATCAAAGCCTAAAGCAAGGCTTCTGTCAAAACACTGAGCTTGAGCATTTTCTACTTCATCGGGTGTAATTTTATTAAATGATAAGTCACTCTGATACGCAGCGTAACTGCCATAACCACAATACGCAGATACAAGCTCATATACGTGACTTTTCTTGAATTTGGGATTCGACTGTTTTAATTCTGAATAAATGGTGTGAACAAGGTTCTTTAACTTTTTCATAAATATATCCATACGCTTGAGGCATTTCTGCTGTCAATCATTACCACACGCGATTACGGCTGATTTCTCAAGCCAGATATTTATTAAAAATTAAGTTTTTTGGGGGTATTTTATCTTTCGAGATAAATGCTGTTTTTCACTCGCGTGCAAGTGCGGCTAGCGCCATTAAGATAATCCTATCTTATCCTAGGGTGCAGTTCTACAATTTACATCACAATAATCAAATTACATCTAATGAAATTATCAATTAACAAATTGATAATAAGAGAAGTTCTCTCTGGTGTTTGAACAGTAACGCCCTTAAAAAATTGCAAATAAATGCAGATTACAAATATTTCAATCAGGGGAATTCCTGTATTTGACCTACTCACTTTGGTCATCTCCGTGAGTAGGCCTTGGTCGGTGTTTAGATTTAGTTTTATTGCACTATATTCGAAACAACCATTTGCGGGCGCCCATAAACAGTCACCATTTTAAATTCAAACTCTACAACGCAAGGAAAAGTCATAGAGTCCAGCTTGGGGATTAGGCTTTCATCAAATGACACTTTTTCGATATCATAACCACCATTACCGCGTAAATTGTAATTAGTTGATGAATAGCCCTGAATTAACTTGCCACACATTAATAACGAACAATCAAAGTCTCGGCCCTTCTTGCGGGAATAACCATAGCCAGAGCTAAAACCTAGCAGTAAGACTTGATTAGGTTTTGGCTCTAGTTGCGTGTCTTGAGGGGCCTGAGTAATTGAGCTTCTACAAACCAAGTCATATTTAAGCGTTACCAATTGGCGTATTTTATCATTGATTAGCCCTATCTCCGCTTCAAGCTCCTCTTTCATTTCTTGTTGTATCTGTTCATGGACAGGATGAAAGACCCAATAACGAGGAGAGTCATACATCACAGCTTGTATAAGCTCCTCCATATCACTCATTGCACTACACGCCGAAATATCAATGGATAAGGTAGCAACACCACGCTCTTTTACCTTCTCTGTTTTTTCTGGTGATACATCATTGCTAACTACAATTTCTATAAAGATCACCCCATCATCTGTAAAGCATGTTAAGTCCGGTTGAAAGTCTCCAGCTGACTGCTCTGGTATCACGTTGTTAAATTGTAAGGTGTATTTTCTATTAGTAAATTCTTTACTGTGGTATCTACCAACAATATCTATTTCTTTTACTTCAATCGTTAATGGCGCTATTCCAACCACGCATTTATCTTGAATAATTTGCTTACCTAGCTTATGTAAAATAGATTCATTGCAGTTGTTTTTATTGCCATCGTGATGTGCAAAATGATGTACTTTTACATCCCCTTTTCTTGCGATTAAGGGGCTACCACATCCAATGCATTCACAACCACAAGCGAGTCCTTTTTCAACTTCACTAATCCTAATTACCTTGTCATTTTTCATTCCATAAGCAAATTGAGCTACATTAATTTTCGTTTTAAGTTCAGTATTCATGTTAATTATCCTTTGTGTATTTCACATAACAGGTGCAAGGGCTCTCCTTGCGACGCAAATGAATAATTAACTAATAATTAGAGTTCAAACAGAGTATTACTCGGCAATACCCAGTAATATCCACTAAATATCAGTAGGTTAATGTAGGTTCAGTATATGTGTGATAAAACGCAAGCAATGCATGATGCAATTAAAGTGGCAGAGATATTTTGGGATAAATACGATAATGAAAATAAAGGTAACTTGTTTTGGAATGTATTTTTAGCCATCATCGAATTAACAAAAGATTCACCAGAGCTTGCTGCCGAAAAAGCTAATGAATGTTATTTTTCAACAGCAGAAATGTGTCAGAAATTTGAAGAGTTAGCAGACAAAAAAGAAGGCTCTGTTAACAGTAGCCGGCTATCAAAAGAGTATCGTACACTTGGAGAACATTTAGAAGCTGTTGAAGTTAGATTCATATCGATTGCAACAGAGTCTGGCAGCCGATTTATTCCAGTGATCACTAAAGATAAAAATTCTGGAGGCCAAGGTAAACAAACAAATTACCGTTTGTCATACAAAGAAATAGAAACTAATAACTTAGAAAATCAGCCCGCTACTAATGAGCCTAATACACAAGATACTAATGAAATTGATTACTATGTTGAATCAACGCCAAAACTACTTTTCTGGTCAAGCTGGTTACAGAGTTTAAATGTAGAGAGATACCGCATACCAATTATATTATTCACAGCTAGCCCTTTCATTATTGGATTTAGTGCTCTTGTTATGTTCTGGCTAATGGTAATAGGCATTGGATTAGACATTGGCTGGACAGTGATTGGAATTTGTGCGATTTACATTTTGTGTTTTATGATGTTTTTTAGGTATTTCATCACTGCAATAGAGAATAACATAGCGCTTATTCCTGACTGGATGTTACCACTAAATTTAACATCCGCTGTTCTTCAATACGAACTAAACAAGCCAGGTACTAAGAAAAAAAGGCTTAAAAAGCTATCTGTCAAAGTCTATTCAGCTAAGTGCCCAATATGTGGTCATAGAATAATCCTTAAATCAAAAGGTTTACCCTTTAACAAAAGACTAATAGGTGAATGTGATTTAAACCCTGTGGAACACAGGTATAGTTTTGACTTTACCAACTTGCGAGGCAAAAAAATAACATAATACCATTGTAGTGGTTAGGTAAAAGTTATTATCGGTATCGAAGTCTCAACTGTTATACTTCCTATATTATACCGCCGTTAATTGTGCAGATAGATGAATAAAAAACTGCATAAGCAACCTACAACAGAAGAAAAAAACTACGTGTTTATTAAAGAATTAACATTTGAGTGCTATCAGAACACTCAGTACGCAAGCGTTGAAAGAGCCATAAATAGTTACTTCGATATGCTTCGCTACAACGGTCAAATTCTAGGCCGTGAATTTCCCATTGCCATGTTAGGCGCGGTATTCACAACACGTTTGGTTTGCCCCGAAGAACATAGTCTAGACGAACAGTATAATAGCCCGCAGGTAACACATGCACTTAATCAATTAACGCAGGCTGGTTTACTGGCGCCTAAAATTAAAACCGTGGCAGAGGATTTAAACTCACTCGAATGTGCGCCTGACTTTTCGCCAAGCTGGCAGGTGCTATACACCACCTTTTTAGATACCTGCTCACCGATTAGATGCGGTGAAACGCTACAACCGATCCCACTATATCGTACGCCAGAAGCGATCAGTAATGGCGATCGTAAGAGTGTTATAAAATGGCAGGAAGAGTGGATAAACTGTGATGAGTTACAGATGAATGGCTCCGCCGTTTCCACTGCTATTTTAAAAGAGATGGGTGAGATAGATAGCAAGCTTTTTTATCGAGGTAGTAACCTTGCCAAGCGCATTCAATATGTTACTAAAGTACCAACCTACTACTACTTATACCGCGTAGCAGGCATCAGTTTAGAAGAAGAAAGAAATAGAAAATGTCCTAGCTGCGGTGGAGAATGGCGACAACCTTCTCCGCTATTTGATATTTTCGATTTTAAATGCGATGAGTGTCAGCTAGTCTCTAACCTGTCATGGGATTTTAAAAAGTAATCTACAACAATTAAAAAGGAAGTTTTGATGTTAAAAAAGATAAAGATCTATGGTTCACTATTCATTTTATTAGTGATTGCATTCTTCATTTATAAGGGCTATTCGAAAGATGAAGTGGGTAATGTTTCACTAGGTTTGTTTACTACCAAAGACTTCCTTAATTTTTTTAACACAAAGTATGCTTAAAATAGCATAAAAAACCACCTAGTAAACCTTTACAATTTAACTACAATAGCCCTTACCTAAAAACAATATTTACAATTATCACAAGGTATTACCCATGAAAAAGATCTTAGCAATTATATGCTTAACAACTTTACTTACAGCCTGCTCAGATAATGAGGTCGGTGATATCTCACTTGGAATGTTTACAACACAGGACATAAAATTAAATATTTTAAAAGATGATATTGTGTCTGGTGTAACTTGCCATATTGCTTCAATAGAAGCTGACCTTAGTTTTTCCGACCCAAGTGACAGTTCAATCTCTTGTAGACAAACAGGTGAAATAACGCCAGAAATGATTGCTCAAATAGATAAAAGCAAATCAGGTGAAGTGGTGTTTAAAAAATCAAAAAGCATCTTTTTCAAGACAATGAAAATTAGAAGAATACTGGATGCAGAAAATCAAACACTGATGTATGTTTCTTACTCAACAAAAGAAACATCGGGTAGTTTCAAACATAGCCTTTCAACCGTTCCGTTATGGGGAACTAAGGCTTATGCAGAACCTGTATTAACCCAATAACAAAAAAGGCAACCGTGTGGTTGCCTCATTACTCTCTTTCAAATCAGATTGTGACTATATCATTTGAAAAGGTGTAATCTAATTTCCCCTTTCTTACAAAAGTAAAATTACACTCAGCCTCAGCTATCTCCATCAGCTTTAACATCTGATGCGTATAGTAGAGTCTGTTTCCTTCCAAACAATCCCTGCCAAAAATACTCTCTATAATTATTTTCAGCGTCATTTCACCTGTTTTTTCTATTAAGCAAGAGCTAACTTTACCTTCTACGTTTTGCATTTATTTTTAACTTCTTATCCCCTACTAGAGACGCTGTGAAAATTAATTTCTTGCAGACAAACAGGAGAAATGATTGATCAAGCAAATAAACCATACGGCTGCCTCATTCTTTACTCATATAAATTGAATAACAGGCATAGTTTAAAACATCCTATTAACCATAATAAAACTTCAATCATTTAATTTTAAGATCTACAAGGAGGTGGTAAATCGCTATTTTTTTATCCTCTCGAAAACGATACTCTACGGCAGTGATTAATGCAGGCTCTTTCTTCAAAGAAATAACCTCATGGTTATCTTTGTCTACATCTTTAAATCCATCATATTGCTTACTTTTTAGATTTAAAAAGTACTCTTGAACTTTTTCGGTAAAGTTAGAAAAATAACAATATGACACAATGAAAACAGGCGATAATCCTGATAAGTCATAATCCGAAATTTTGTTTAAATGTGCGTCTATGGTTGTATTGTCAAGGGAGCTTAAGTTTAATGCCTCAAAAATAGAAATGGGGGTGTTTCTATTATCCAAGATCAAGCCATCACTTTCCCCCACACCAATTCCACTTGGCGCTTTACCTGTTCTTTTTTGATCACAAAGTGTTAAACCGAACCACGATAACCTATGATTCGCCAATGAAACACACCAATCATTAATTAAATCTTCATTTTTATGTTTATTTAAAATTTCAAGGTTCTTTGCTCTAATTAGTAATTCTTCTACACAAGCTAAAATTTCTCGATATAGAAAAACCTCTACACTGTTTTTCTCATCATTTGATAGGATACATGCAAGGTCAGTCACTGACTTAGCTTTAATCTCTCTAAAAATAACTCTCAGATCATCATTTGATTTATGTGCATTAATCACTTCATGTTTCATCATCTCACGCTGAAGGGGTTGAAGCTTTTCTTTTATGGATGTTGCAATTAGTTCAACCTCTTCAATTAAGTCAGAATCATTGTCTTCTATTGCGTGATATTTTTTGTAATTATCAATTAATTCTTGAGCAACAAGAATGTTATTAGTAAGTCGTAATACCTTACAGTAAGTAATAGTTACTGGTTTGTAATTGATCTCTAACGTATTTAGTTTTGAACATAAACGAACTAGATGGTCATACTTCTTTGCCAAGAACAATGCATATAAGTAATCAGATTTGTAATTGAGAGGTAATGAATCAAACGAAAAGTGGTCACTTTGATTAATATATTCATTAATTGTATTTTCAAATTCACACACAGTTGCATCATCACTAATTAACCCCTGTATTTTCGATGTGAAAATCAAATGAGAAAACAGACTGGATTTATTCTCATTAAATAGGCGTTGAAATATTACACTTGATAATTTTGGATTGTCATGGAGATGTATTAACCCGATGACATAATTTCGAAAAATATTTGCTTCCCGCACCCAATGTTTGAAACTGCTATTGTTTTTAAATTTCACATCTAACTTTGGAATAGACAGTTCATTTATTGATTTCTCTTTTTCAAGAGGTTGATCATCAGAGTAGTATTGAACAAGCAATTCATACTTGTATTCTAAAGTAGTCCATTTAAAAATTAGTTCTTGCACTGAAACATGATTTTTATAGCGATGATTTTCAAAAAATTGTTTAGATTTATTTAAAGCAAGTTTAGCTAAATCCAATTTTGAAGACTCTAAGGCTAACGAAAATGACTTTTCAATAAAATCTAAGCTAGATTCATTTTTCTCTGAATAGTCATTAGAATCAATTTCTGATAATACTCTTTTACGCCTACTGCTAATATGCGTATTTGAAAGTAGGGTTAGCATCGCTGATAATGGGGCTTTTGAACTTAAACCATTTAATAGTTCATCAAATAAATCATCATTAAAATCGTTGAAAATATTTGTTAGCTTATCCCATAAATCGTAACTTTCTTCATTGAGCCTTGTATAACTATCATTTAAAAGTGGAAAGCTGATATCTTGATTCTCAAAGCCAAAATCAAGGATAGTATCCCGAATCAATCTTCCAATTTTATTTTTGTTTGCATTAGGCAAGGAAAATATATTAATTAAAACTTGGATGTAATTTTTAATTGTTTCCGTGTATTGAATAGGGTTATCTTTATTAGTTGAAGAAAAACCTAATGCCATTTTCATTGTTGTTGGCATTAGACTTGTGAATTTGTCTGTAAATTCTCCTTCACCAACCCCTGACCAATATAGTTCATCATAAAATTTCTCAGCCTTCAAACACGATGATTTCTTTAAAAGACTAAATTCAAAGAGCTTTTTATAATGCAGTAATATCTCACCTTTAATTTTATCTACGATACTTATCTCAGATATATTGAACTTTCTTTGGCTGCAATCCAACATCTTGAATAATACGTAGAGCGTATACTTTTCTCTTATAGGATCTAACTCAATAGTTTTAATTTCGTTTAATAAGTGAGGATAAACCTTCACTGCATTGTCTTTGTTAATGCAAGAGATGAGTATATTTAGGCAACTCAAGTTAATTGAATCATCTCGTTCATAACTATTAATACTATCTTTTGCTAAAAAGAGTATTAACTTCGACAATTCCCTTTCTCTGTTATGCTTTATTCCCATATTAATGGTTGTAATACAAAGCAGTTCTAAAATATTTTCTATTGTTTTAACATAATCATTGTGAACTCTGTTACTCGTATATTTTCTTTTAATTTGTCCTATCAGCTTATAAAACCCTGCCAGAAAAGCATCAGGTCTTGAAAGGAGGTATAAATAATAGGTGTTCGTATTTTTTACAAAAGTCTCATTCAGTAAAAAAAATCGTAACACAACGTTATCTTTTGCTTTTTCGTACAATTCATCTACAACTCCATGACTGCTAGCTTCAGAGTAATGGATAAAAATATCATGATCTATAATTGAACGTAATGAAGAACAAACCAGATTCTGATGATCATGCATTTCATGATTGCGATCTGCCCAGTTAATTAAATCAATATCAGTTTCAAAGCTAATGCAGCGATTAACACTATAACTTTTAACGACTTCATCTATATGGATGGTTTTTTCTACGACTTCATCAGCTCTCCTTTTATCTTCTTCATTACCCAAATCTATATTAATATGCATAGTTCGAGAAACAGAAATAATACTGTGATCAAAGCCTCTGTGGCTCCAGAGGATGTTTTTATAACGTTCAAACGGAATTGTTAATAAAGTTGAACACTCAATATTTTCCTTACAAAAATTTATGAATATTTGTTTTTCTTCATGGTTAAAAATATCTTCGTTCGGCATGCCTAAAACATCAATATATGATTGTCTTAAGTCATAATATTTTTCTCTTATCTCCTTTTTATTTTCGTAATGAACGAATTTTTTCCAGAAATAATAATTAATTAGATGTCCATTATGCCATCCATCTTCTGAGATAATAACGGTGTATAATTCACTCTCTTTAGTAATTTCAATATTGAAAAACTTAAACTCATAACTAGAAGGAACAATTTTTTCAAAAAGCAATTTATCAATAGAAAATTGTGTTGGGTTTAAGATCAAATGACGACTATCTATATCTTGAAGGTTTTTAGCAAACCTTATAATAGGTTTTACTGATTCATCAATTACTTCATATCGGCTTTCATTAGGTAAATGTGCGCTTATGTGTACCCATCCATGTTCAAAGAATAGTATGCCTAGCTCTTCAAGAAGAGAAAAATCAAAACTCTCAGCTAAAGATACATCTTCACCATTAATATTTGTCCAAGACATTTCGCCAGAGTGCAATTTTTTTACAACATCACGACTCAATCGAGGAGTTTTCAGTTTTAACTTAAGTAATATGTCTGCGATATAATCAGCTTCTACATGCTTGCTAGCATTAAGATCTTGCCCATTTTCCGACTTATAAAGATCGCTCTGGGTTAATAATTCATTAAGTTCTGATATTTTTAGAGGGTACATATCATAATGCATTGTAGAGGCCTTACAATGTCAGTTCAGTAACTACTGAACTGCATTTATTTAATAGGAGAAAACACAAAATACTCAGAGTTATTTACACCATCTTATATAAATCAGATGCTGCATCTTGATTTTTCGGAGCGTCCCTAGAGAATAAAGAATACCCGTTTTAAACAATTAATCATAAGTACGATTTATTGACAAACTAAAGCTACCGATCAACCTTGCTATTCCTTTAGAAAATTAGGTCGTATTTTTATCCTCCTACTTCATACTTAGATATAGGTTCGATTGGTAGACAAAGCACACCATCACAATAAAGTCGTAGTAAAATTATCTTTCAAAAATTTAAAATGAAGGCATTTTAAATAGCCTGCCATCAGTGCCACGATCATGTAACTCTCGAATAATTTCATCTTTTTGAAAGTATTCTTTTTTATCATCCTTTAAAGGTAGATCGCTATCTAAAACAGTAATAATAAACTGTAAGCCATGACTTAAAGACACATCTCGCCACTCCTCGATTAACATCAATTTAAGGCGGTCATCTAAACTTTCTAAAAGACCATCATGGTAACAAAATCTAAAGAAGTCATCTTGATAGTTCAATTTCAATAAAGTTGCATCGAAAATAGCTGATAATACCCGTGTATATGAAAAACCTTCATTAACTGAGGTTTGATCTTTTAATCCAATTTTAAATTGGATGTTTCCATCTTTATTAGTATCAGTATAAAAGAATGCTGAAAAGTTTAGAATGTGATCTACAAGTTCTGAAAAAATAGTAACCGCACTAGTCAGCTTTTCATTTCCTCTTACTTTAGTTTCAACTTCGAGTTTTTTAGCAACTTTTCCTTTATCTGTCACAGCTTCTTCCAACTTATCACCAAGCTCAGATGCCAGATCGATTTTGGCTAAACGCTCTTTCAATACAGCCACTCTAGAGTCTTCAACTCCGAGTCTGCTTTGTAACTTTTTATATTTTTCAAATGCATCTTTTTGAAGTAAAACAGAAGTCAATTCTTGTTGCCTTTTCCTCTCTCTGGCTAGTGTTAACTTGACCCCCTCCCTTTCATTTAAAATCGAACGCTTTGTTTTGACTAATCGATCTTTTCTACCTATAGACATTTCTTGGTTTATTTTTATAAGATCTTCATATGATTTGGTTAAACTCTCAGGAAAGTATAATTCGACTTCTTCAAACAGAACTAACACTTTTTCCATTTCAAAAGAGAACTCTGCTTTTAGGGATTTATCAATCGCATAAATTTTTTGATCAAGAGAGTAAATTACAGAAAGCATCGATGAGATTTTTTCAGATACATCATCAATTAACTCTTTGCTTACATTTTCATCTGATTTTTTGAAATCAAACTTGTCAAGCTCAAGCCTCATTCTACTGACTGACGCTTCAATCTGGGTTATTTCAGCTTCTAAGCTTTGTCCGCTATCACTAGGTAAATTCTTAACTTCTTTAATTGCATTTTTTAAAGACTCTACACGCCTATTTGCCCCATACTTTTCTTCAACTGAACGAGAGTTGATACCGATTACGGATGCTAAATATGGAGCCCAAGATGCGTCTCCCTCTCTACTATTATTTACCTTAAAAGTATTTTCATATTGCGTTTGTTTTCTAAAACAATAACGCAGACCATTTCGATAGTTAAACCCTAATTCAAATGCTTTTTTCGGGCATATTAGACTATTTAATTTTTCTTTAGCAGTTTTGAAGGCTAATTCTGGATGGTCCCAATTGTGACTATCACTTAAACTAAACCTAGTTTTTTGAGAGGTAGAAGTGATTGATATTTTCCCAACTACAGGTCGTTTTATAGTTACAAAACAACACTCGCTGTATTGAACTTCTAGAAAAAACTCAAAATCAAGGAAGCAATTTTTCTTTAATATATGCTCTTTTGAGATCTGTTTTAACAAACAAAATTCTATAATATCAATTAGTGTTGTTTTTCCAAGACTATGAGATGACTTGTTATCAGCATGATTACTCACACTAGCAAAAATAACATTTAACCCATCTTTAAACTCTATATCAGGGAAAATATTCTTTTTGTTAGAGTATACTTTACTTAATTTAATCATTATTAATCTCACAAATACAAACTAAATCCGTTTCATTTTTATATTCAACCTTTCCAAGTAAATACAAAAAACTTATAGCCAGCATTACATCTTGTTCATTGATTTCCTCACAGCTAGTTTTCGCATATGAAAGCACCTCATGTAATTGCTTATTACCTCTTTCTTTCAAACACTGTAAAACTTGCGATGCGACATGCACTAGCGAATAATCTAAATTCATAAAGCGATGAGGTTTTAACATATAAGCTCCTCTTCTATTTTTCTTCCTATAAAACAATTCGCATACAGGTAAAATAAAAACAAGCTTATTGAATCTTCTTTATTACATAAGGAAGCATATTGTGAGTCTAATAAAACATTTTCAATTGACATCAGAAGCTCTTCGAAAGTATCAAATTGCTTATGTCCAACCAATATTTTTTTGTTTAAACTTTTAATAATTTTACCGACAAGACCTTGTAAATTTTCACTTGCTCTTTGCTTCAAAAAACAATCTAACTCAAAAAAATATGGTTCATAATCTCTGGAGATTATTTCATCATAGAAAGACTGGCTTAAATTATTTAGCTCATTTTTCTTTTCAATGCTGATAGAGCCAAAATCACAAGGTTTCTGCTCCAATTCATGGTATTCATCAGCGATCGCTACAATAACATCACGTAAAGAATTAGGATCAAACGTTATAGCTCCCTTATGCGTCTTCACAAGGTTCTCATATACCAATGGGTAATTATGAATACTTTTATCTATATTTATACTCTGAGAGCCAGAACTACCAAAAGCTTGGGATTGATTAACACTTAACTCATTTGTCATTTTGATCTACTTTCAAATCGATTTTTTGGTCACCTTTTGAGAAAGTACCCGAAGTTTGGTTTATATTAAATTTTGCAGACTTCGAGGCATTGATACGGAAAATTTGAATCAATCCAATTAATATAGCGACAACAATTCCAATTATTGCAATCCATTCACCTGTTGATAAATCACTCATTTAAATACTCCATTGGTCGTAAACGATTTGTAGATATCACTCAATTTCACACTTTATCTTCTCTATTTTAGCTTTCATTGTTTGCATAGAGTCTTTGGGTTTATTTGCCTTACTCAGCAAAATAAATAACTCAATTAAAACAAGCCCTGAACCAATATAAACACCAGCAATGAACAAATCGAAAAATTTTAAACATGCTTGAGTAAGGAGAAAGAACATAGCAAATGATTTAATTCCTAGAGTTATCAATACGACACCACCAACATAACTAAACGTATGAAAACAATCATGTAACATGTTTTTATAGCCAGTTTGACTGACGTAAGTTTCTATTTTAAAAAGTTTATTTTCGTGTTCAACTAGTTTTTTCTTTAAACGTATATTTCTTGTGCCGTAATACCAAGCAAGTAAAACGGATATCAACCCCAAAGAAACACCTAATAACTCTGCAATAGTAATAATGTTCACCTCATAAAATGCAACAGTGTAAATGGCTTAACATATTTTTATCGTATGACTTTAATATACCGCCACTGAATTTTTAATCAAAAACATACTTTATATTTTCTAGCAAGAATAACAATGACCTAGCGTTATATCTGAAAAGAAAGTGAATACTGTAGTGTTATTTGCGGGGGGAGTCACTTGAAGTTGGTAGGAGTCTGATTTGAAAAATAATAAATAAGCCAACCTTAATCATAAGGGTTCCAAATTCTTAAATAATATCAACACCTCATGATAAGATACTGATTAAAAATAAAAAGAAAACTGTTATAGTTTGTGTAATAGAGGCAACATCAAAAGATATTAAAATCGAAAAACTCAGCGATCCGCAAGTGAATGGTGTTACCTGCCATATCTCTAACATTGTTGCTGATTTAGATTTTGCAGATCCTTCTGAGTCTTCAATTAGTTGTCGTCAAACCGGACAAATAACCGCAGATATGCTGGCTAATATTGATAAATCAGCCACGGGTGAAATCGTTTTTAAAAAGTCTAAAAGTATTCTTTTTAAAAGCTTAAAGATAAGACGTATTTTTGATCAGTCTACCCAAACGTTGATGTATATCTCGTATAGCACGAAGGAAGTTAATGGCAGCTATAAACACGCTATGTCGACGGTACCTCTCTGGGGAACAGAGGCTTATACCACGCCTGTTGTTACGCCTTAAAGACGCATAAAAAATGCCCGCTAAGTTCAACTTAGCGGGCATTTTATTGTTAACTTAATAAAATTTTTTAACGATGGAAATTACCTAACATACGACTAATCGTGCCATCTTTATCAATCAGTTGATGCTTTAATCCGCCCGCGACATGCAAAAAGAGTAAAACCAAAATAACGATAACCGCACCGGTATGAATACTGTTGGCTAATTGAGCTAGCCACTCAACTTTATTCTCGCTACCAGCAACCACTTCGAAACCAAACACATTCAACCCGCGCCCGCCACTAATACTCATTACGATACCAGATAGTGGCATCATAACCGTCGCGAGCAACAACAAATGGTGTACCGATGTAGATACAATCGACTGTAGTCGGCTTAATTCTGATATAGGCTTAATACTACCCTCTTTAAAGCGCCATATTAACCTTGCAACGGCGACCACAAATACAATCGCACCAAATGATTTATGTAAGCCCATGATTTCACCTTTCTCTGGGCCTCTTGGCAGGTAATCAAAATAGAGGCCTAATGCGAGTACCAAGATAAAGGTTAAGCCGGTTAACCAATGCAAAAGAATGGTCATTTTTGATAAGTTATTGTTCATTGCTATGCGCCTTTTACGATAAGTAATAGTGAATTGATGATACGCTTAACTTGCCAAATTCAAAATATCATATCACTGTTTACATAAAGTAAAAGTGATAATAATACGATGATAATAGGACAAAAAACGCTTATTCTGTAGCTGTTTTACAGGCTAATTTATAATACTGATTATTATTAAAACTAAACTCATTGATCACCGTTAACGGGGTTTTACGCGTATGCGCTTGATAAGATCGAGGATTAATTTTATTAATAAAAGTCACCATAATCGGATAACGCTTAGCCATTTCAGAAAGAGAGAAGTGAAACACTTTTTCAAACACACCTAAACCACGTACCGATTTATCAACACAAACAGGCCCATATTGATAAGAATTATCCGCCGTTATCGTATCACCCAAGCAGGTTGAATCATCAAGATGCTTGACCATATATTGAAACATTGGCCACTGTGACCAAAAAACCCAAGAAGCCGCCATTGCGTATGCCACCACTTCACCATCAAGCGTTGCGATAAACAGCCCTTGTTCATCGCTAATTAATGCACTTAAATGTGCTTGCGTAAATGCAGTTGTAATAAAACCATCAGCTTTATCTTGCTCACTAATAGAGTCTATTTGGTAACGGTAATGCAATGCTAAAACAGCGTCTACATCATTTAATGTTGCGACTTTTAATTCAATATTCATCTATTAAAATTTCCCTTTTCCGTTACTGATTATTTTTATTGTTGCCAATATAAGGAAACTTAACATGCCCATAACGAATAACCAATATGGCAATGGCAATCACTAGCATCGCACCGGATACCGCTAGCATTCTCGTTGTATCTAAATTCTTCATATCTAAGATCATATAACGTGCTAAGGCGACAATGACAATGTACAACGGCATACGAACCGGTAGTCGTCCTGACTTTAAGTACAAGCCAACCATTGCTAATACTTCTAAATAGATGAACAGCAATAATAGATCTGCTAAACCAACGTGCATTTTTTGAATCATGGTCCAAATTTCACCACCCATTGCAATTACAGCAAGTAGTGCAATGACTAGTAAACTGACATCTTCAACCCACACTAGTGCTTTATGGCCAGTGCTTTTCATTTTATTCACTTTTGACTCCCTTTAACGCGTTACTCATTTAAAAAAACGCATTAGATTACAAATCATCAGTAAAAACAAATTTTTATTGAATAAAAACAGGTGATGGGTGGATAAAAGTCGATAAACAGAGAGGGCAAATTTTAGGCAAAAAAAAGCCCAGATAAACTGGGCTTTTTTGCAATTCGTAAACGTAATATTAACGTTTTGAGAATTGTGGACGTTTACGTGCTTTATGTAAACCAACTTTCTTACGCTCAACGATACGAGAATCGCGAGTAACAAAGCCAGCTGAACGTAGTTCAGAACGTAAAGATTCGTCAAATTGCATTAACGCACGCGTAATACCTAAACGGATAGCACCAGATTGACCAGTAGTACCGCCACCTTTAACAGTGATGTTAAAGTCGAATTTTTCTTCAGCGTTAACTAATTCTAATGGTTGACGAACAACCATTACAGCAGTTTCACGACCGAAATATTCAGAGATATTGCGCTTGTTGATAGTGATTTGACCACTACCAGCTTTCATAAATACACGAGCTACAGAGCTCTTGCGACGACCAGTGCCGTAGTATTGATTTGCCATTGTTTTATATTCCTATTAGATGTCTAAAACTTGTGGTTGCTGTGCAGAATGTTGATGCTCAGTACCAGCATAAACTTTCAACTTACGGAACATTGCGCGGCCTAGAGGGCCTTTTGGCAACATACCTTTAACAGCTTTCTCAATAACACGCTCAGGTGCACGTTCGATAAGATCTTCAAAGTTAATTGATTTAATACCACCGATGAAACCAGTGTGGTGGTAGTAGATTTTACCTTTCGCTTTATTACCAGTTACGGTAATTTTCTCAGCATTTAATACGATGATGTAATCACCAGTATCAACGTGAGGAGTGTATTCAGCTTTATGTTTGCCACGAAGGCGTAATGCGATTTCAGTAGCTAGACGACCTAAAGTTTTACCTTCAGCATCAACTACAAACCACTCACGTTTAACGTCAGCTGGTTTAGCAACAAATGTTTTCATTAAGTTATACCCAAATTAATGATTTAAAAAAATATGATAAGCAATAATTGCATATCAAAAATGTGTTTTCGCCAATTCGTATCCCTTCGAATACGTCTAAAGCGTAATCAAATCCACCATATAAATTTTGGGGTGTGGATAAGGTGGGCGGCGAGATTATACAGAAATAAGAGGGGTAGATCACCCCTTTATTATAAAAAACTGTAATTTAATTATTATCCCGACTTTTTCATCGCGTTGTCATCATTACAGGTCAACATGGTGGGCTTTTTGTAAGTACTCTTGACTCTGCATTTCTAGTAATCGAGAGATACAGCGCTGGAATTCAAACGCCAGCTTATGCCCTGCATAAAGGCTATAAACATCGACTTCTGCAGAGATGATTAACACCACGTGATGATTATAGAATTCATCGACCATGGCAATAAAGCGCCTTGCCATGTCATTCGTTTGTAAATTCATCTGTGGCACATTACTTAAAAGAATAGTGCGATATACAATTGCGATCTCAATATAATCTGCCACTGCACGTGGTCCATCACACAAACTTTCGCAATCAATTAACAGGCTATCCACACTGTAAGCACGAGTGGTAATAGCGCGATCGTTAATCATCAGTGGTGTATTATAATGTTTCTCACCATTAGCTAGGCTTTCAAACGTTTGACTCATTAACGCATCGGCTTCACTACCTAATGGTGAATGATAAATTTCAGCTTCTGTGAGGCGATCCAGACGATAATCTTTACCGCCATCTAAATTATAAATTTCACAATGAGATTCGATCAGTGCAATCGCAGGTAAAAAACGCGCGCGCTGCAATCCATTTTTATAGAGATCTGTAGGGTGGATATTTGAAGTGGCAACTAATACCACCCCTTGCGCAAACAAGGCTTCAAACATACCCGCTAAGATCATTGCATCGGTAATATCATCAACGAAAAACTCATCAAAACAGATTAGATCGGTTTCACTGGCAAACTTTTTCGCTATTTTAACTAATGGATTCTTCTCACCCGCCAATAGCGTCAACTCTTTGTGTACACGCAACATAAAATGATGAAAATGCAGACGCGATTTTCGTTCACTCGTTAAACTATTAAAAAACAGATCCATTAAATAGGTTTTACCGCGACCAACACCGCCGTAAAAGTACAGGCCTTTAATGTCATTTTTTTTAGGCTCAGGGCGTTTAAATAAGCGAGAGAATACCCCATTAGATTGAGTGGGCGGAGTACGATTTTGTAAATCATCGTATAAACGTTGCAGATACTGAATCGCTTGCGCCTGCGAGTCATCGGCGAAAAAATGGGGCTTTTGTAAATCAGCTTGATATAAAGATAACGGAGTCACGTCGAGATTCGCTTGTTAAAAATAAAAACAGCATTTTGTAATTATTTAAGCGGAACTGCAATGAATTCATTAACATTTTGCTAACAAGTGAGAAAACTCGCTATTTTTAGAACTTTTCGCACTGCTTTCAGTCAATACTTTTATATTTTCTCTTTTATATAAGGAAGGATAAAAAACATGAAAAAATCATTTTCAGTATTTCTCATACTATTTACACTAGTTACTTTTCAATCTTCTGCATTCGCAGCCCTGCCCTTTTTTTCCGATGAACCTCCGACACTAGCTCCTTTAGTTGAAAAGGTAAGCCCTGCTGTGGTGAGTATTTCTGTATCAGGTAAGGCAACTGCACAATCGCCAATGAATGACCTCTTTGAGTTTTTTAACCAGCAACGCAGGGCGCCAATCGAACGTGAATTTAGAGGGTTGGGCTCAGGGGTAATTATTGATGCAGATAAAGGTTATATCATCACCAATCATCATGTCATTGAACATGCCGATGAGATAAAAATTGAATTAAAATCAGGAAAAATATTAGATGCTCAATTAATTGGTCAAGATAAACAAAGTGATATCGCGCTACTTAAGGTGGATGTGACCAAGCATCGTAATATAACTTTAAACGAAATAAAATTTGCAGATTCAGATAAATTACGGGTGGGTGATTTTGCTATCGCGATTGGTAACCCCTTTGGATTGGGGCAAACAGTTACCTCGGGTATTATCAGTGCACTTGGACGTAGTGGCTTAAACCTTGAAAACCTAGAAAACTTTATCCAAACCGATGCAGCTATTAATAGTGGTAACTCTGGTGGTGCCTTAGTTAACCTTGACGGGCAGCTGATAGGTGTTAATACCGCTATCCTTGGTCCTAATGGTGGCAACATTGGTATCGGCTTTGCTATCCCTTCCAATATGGTAAAAAACCTTGTCGAACAACTAGTACAGCATGGGGAAGTACGTCGTGGTGTATTAGGGGTGCGTGGTGGTGAAATAACGCCAGAGTTGGCAAAAAGCTTTTCTCTAGACTCACAACATGGCGCCTTTGTTTATGAAGTTAATACCGATTCAGCTGCTGAAAAGGCAGGCATTAAAGCCGGCGATATTATTGTTGCAGTTAATGGACGAAAAATTAAGAGTTTTGCTGAGCTTCGGGCTAAAGTGGGGACTTTAGGCAGTGGTAAAAAAGTTGAGTTAACACTGGTTCGCGATGGAGATACGCTAACTCGTAACGCTATCCTGCAAGATCCAGCGCAAATACAACAAAAACAGGCGGCAACTGTACACCCTGCACTTAACGGTGCGACCTTAGCAAATCTAGGCAAGCGTAAAGGGGTAGAAGTAGTTGCCATTACGCAAGGTTCAATGGCAGAACGTTATGGCTTACAAGTATCAGATGTGATTATCGGGATTAATAGAACACGCATTACGGATTTAGATTCATTACAAAAAATGATTGAATCGGCTCCGGCTGTTGTCGCATTAAATATTAAACGTGGCAATCAACACTTATATATCATCTTAGAGTAGTGATAATTGCCAACTTATAGCCCTAGTTTGCTAAAAATGTAATTAATTTTCAAAAAAAAGCCGAAAAAGCGAAGAAAAATGATCACAAATCATTTTTTCTTCGCTTTTTTCTTGTAAAATATGCGCCATTGAATAGGGATATCAAAAAGATTTAAAATTTTTTTATAAACTTGTAAGAAAACAACATAATCACTCTTGGAGAAAAGACGGTGAGAAAAACTAAAATAGTATGTACGATTGGTCCAAAATCAGAATCAAAAGAGATGTTAGCGAAGCTTGTTGAAAACGGTATGAACGTGATGCGTTTAAACTTCTCTCACGGTGACTTCGATGAGCATGGCGGTCGTATTACTCGTGTTCGTGAAGTATGTGCAGAAACAGGTAAAAACGTAGCAGTATTATTAGATACTAAAGGTCCAGAAATCCGTACGGTTAAATTAGCAAACGGCGATGACGTATTATTAACTGCGGGTCAAGAGTTCACTCTTTCTACAGACCAAACAATCGTTGGTGATAACACTATCGTTGCGGTAACTTACGAAAACCTTACTAAAGATTTAGCAGTAGGTAACACTGTATTATTAGACGATGGTCTAATCGAAATGACAGTTAAAAGCATCACTGATACAAACGTAGTTTGTGAAGTAATGAATACTGGCGAGCTTGGCGAAAACAAAGGTGTTAACTTACCAGGTGTTAAAGTTCAACTTCCTGCACTATCTCCTAAAGATAAAGGCGACCTTAAATTTGGTTGTGAGCAAAACGTTGACTTCGTTGCTGCATCATTCATTCGTAAGAAAGAAGACGTACTTGAAATCCGTGAGCTATTAAAAGCAAACGGCGGCGAAAACATCCAAATTATCTCTAAAATTGAGAACCAAGAAGGTGTTGATAACTTCGAAGAGATCCTAGCTGTTTCTGACGGTATCATGGTTGCTCGTGGTGACTTAGGTGTTGAAATCGCTGTTGAAGAAGTAATCTTCGCACAAAAAATGATGATCGAAAAAGCCAATGCAGCACGTAAGCCAGTAATCACTGCTACGCAAATGCTTGACTCAATGATCAAAAACCCACGTCCAACTCGTGCTGAAGCGGGTGATGTTGCAAATGCAATCATCGATGGTACTGATGCTGTAATGCTTTCTGGTGAGTCTGCTAAAGGTAAATACCCTGCAGAAGCTGTTGAAATCATGGCAACTATCTGTGAACGTACTGACGGCACTATCGCATCAAAAACTGATGAGAAAGAAGCTAACATCCGTATCACTGAAGCAGTATGTAGCGGTGCAGTAAACAACGCTGAGCAACTTGATGCTAAATTAATCATCGTTGCAACAGGCCAAGGTAAGTCTGCACGTTCTTTACGTAAATACTTCCCTTCTGCTCAAATCTTAGCGCTAACAAGCAATGCTAAGACTCGCCAACAGTTAGCATTAACTAAAGGTGTTTCTGCTAAAGTGATTGAGCAACAAGATTCTATCGAAGAGTTCTACAAGCTAGGTATGGACTTTGCTAAAGAGCAAGGTTTAGTAGTTGCTGGTGACAAAGTCGTTATCGTTTCTGGTGCGCTTGTTTCTTCAGGTACTACAAACACTTCTTCTGTACACGTTATTGCTTAAGATTGGCTACAAAATACTTAATATTCTGTTTTCAAAATAGAATAAGATATTTTGTAACGATTTTATAATCACTAACTCAGAATCAAACAAAGCACTGCCTCGGCGGTGCTTTTTTTTAAGTGCAATTTATTAGCTCACAAATCCCATCAAAACATCACTAACTCAACGACATATTACGCTATACTCCCTCTTTTATTTTTCCGATTGATAGGGCCATAAAAGATGAGTGAATCCTTAGATTTAAGCTTACAGGGAATCGAACAATTACCGCTGGCTAAATTTACTGAAGATGCCTACCTCAACTACTCAATGTACGTGATCATGGACAGGGCATTACCACATATTGGTGATGGTCTAAAACCGGTGCAACGTCGTATTGTATACGCGATGTCAGAGCTGGGTTTGTCTGCACTTTCCAAGCATAAAAAATCAGCGCGTACTGTCGGTGATGTATTGGGTAAATACCACCCACATGGTGATAGCGCCTGTTACGAAGCAATGGTATTAATGGCGCAACCTTTTTCATATCGCTACCCATTAATCGATGGTCAAGGTAACTGGGGCGCGCCGGATGATCCAAAATCGTTCGCAGCCATGCGTTACACAGAATCACGTTTATCGGCATTTTCCGAATTATTACTGTCTGAAATAGGACAAGGCACAACAGATTGGAAGCCTAATTTCGATGGCACCATGAAAGAGCCTGAACTGCTACCCGCTCGCCTTCCCCATATTTTGTTAAATGGCATTACCGGCATTGCCGTAGGTATGGCAACCGATGTACCACCACACAATGCACGTGAAGTTGCTAATGCCTGTATTCATCTGATTGATAATCCTAAAGCAGATATCGATCAATTGCTCGAGATTATTCAAGGCCCAGATTATCCAACAGAAGCTGAGATCATTACCCCTAAAAGTGAAATCAAGAAAATCTATGAAACGGGCCGTGGTAGCTTTAAAAGTCGTGCAGTATATAACGTAGAACAGGGTGAAATCGTTATCAGTGCACTGCCTCATCGTGTTTCAGGTGGCAAGATATTAAAAGATATTGCCAAACAAATGGTCGATAAAAAGTTACCGATGGTCGCTGACCTACGTGATGAATCGGATCGTGAAAACCCAACGCGTTTAGTTATCGTACCTCGCTCAAATCGCATTGATATAGAAGCACTAATGCAGCACCTTTTTGCTTCAACTGACTTAGAAGTTAACCATAAAGTTAACCTAAATATGATTGGTCTTAACAAGCGCCCACAGGTAAAAGGGTTAGTTAAAATTCTGAGTGAGTGGCTAATTTACAGAAAAGAAACGGTGCGTCGCCGTTTACAGTTCCGCTTAGACAAAATTGAAGCGCGTTTACATTTATTAGAAGGCCTTTTAATCGCTTACCTCAATATTGATGAAGTGATTGAGATTATCCGTACCTATGATGATGCCAAAAGTGAATTAATGAGTCGTTTTTCACTTTCGGAGCGTCAGGCACACGCTATTTTAGAAATAAAGCTACGCCAACTTGCTAAATTAGAAGAGATTCAAATTCGTGGTGAAATGGATGAACTGAGTGAAGAGCAGAAAAAGCTCGCTTTATTACTCGGCTCAGATAGACGTCTTAATACTTTAATTAAAAAAGAGATCAAAGCCGATGCCCTTAAGTATGGTGATGATCGACGCTCACCACTGATCGAACGTCTTGAAGCAAAAGCGTTATCAGAAAAAGAACTCATGCCAAGCGAACCGGTAACGATTGTGCTTTCTAAGCAAGGCTGGGTACGTGCAGCCAAGGGGCATGATATTGATGCAGCAGCATTAAGTTATAAAGCCGGCGATGAGTTTTTAAGTAGTGCAACGGGTAAAAGTAATCAAAGCTGTACTTTTATTGATGCAACAGGTCGGGCTTATTCGCTTGATGCGCATTCATTACCCTCAGCACGTTCACAAGGTGAGCCACTGACAGGACGCTTTAATCAAAATGATAATGTCCCCTTCGTAGATACTTTCATGGGTGATGATAGCGATCGTTATATCATTAGTAGCGATCATGGTTATGGTTTTGTGGCTAAATTTAGCGATATCAATAGTCGCAATAAAAATGGTAAAGCGCTCATTAACCTTGGTGAAAATGCGCTTCTCATGCCAGCCAAAAAAGTGCACGATAATGAAACAGATCTTTGCCTAACCATCAGCAATGAAGGGCGCATGTTAGTTTTCCCAGTCAGTAGCTTACCAAACCTAAGTAAAGGTAAAGGTAATAAAATGATTAACATCATGGGAGCAAAAGCGACTAAACGAGAAGAGTTTGTTACCATGTTGCAAATTATCCCAGAGAATAGCGCCGTTACCCTGCATGCAGGCAAGCGTAAACTTACCTTAAAAGCCACAGACTTGGCACACTATCAAGGTGAACGAGGTCGACGAGGCAGCAAACTGCCACGTGGTTTGCAGCGAGTCGATAAGGTAGAAGTGCTTAATGTTTTAGAAGAAGAGAATTAACATGTTATTTATTATCCGCTTTATTTTAATTATCCTGAGTGTAGTTTTGCTGAGTATCTACTCACTACTATATTGTGCATTTAGTCCTCGCAACCCTAAAAATACGCATCACTTTGCCATTATTTTTAGCAAAATGGCGCGTATTGTTGGCCTAAAAGTCACCTACCGCATTCCCGATAGTGTCAAAGACAACGGTTCAGTGGTTTACATTGCGAACCATCAAAACAACTACGATATGGTCACAACGACAGGCTCAGTTCAGCCCGGCACCGTTACCATTGGTAAAAAGAGCCTTGTTTGGGTCCCCTTCTTTGGCATCATCTACTGGCTGACGGGCAACATTATGATTAACCGTGAAGATCAAAGTAGCGCTAAAGAGACCATTAAAGATGTTGTAGATCAGATGAAAGCCAAAGATCTATCAGTAATGATTTTTCCAGAAGGGACACGAAGTCGTGGCCGCGGTTTAATGCCTTTTAAAATGGGAGCTTTTCATACCGCGTTACAAGCAGGTGTTAACGTAGTGCCAACTGTCATCTCAAATACACATGAACAGGTTAATTTAAACCGTTGGGATAATGGGGAAGTGATTGTCGAAATCTTAGATCCTATCGATATCAGCCAGTATAAAAAACGCGAAATACGCCGTTTAATGAATGATGCACATGAGATCATGCTTGCTAAATATATCCAACTTAATGAAGAAGTAAAACGCCCAGATAACAATACAAACTGTTGCGGTTAAGGAACTAAACATGACAGAAGAAAATACAAACGAAGAACAACTTACTCAAGCAGAGTTACTACAAGAGCTTGCCGATGAAACACAAGATATTGTTGAAGCCATTTTAGATGATGGTAGTAACCCTGATGCGGTATATATGATTGAACATCATATCTCCTGTGATGATTTTGACCTACTAGAAAAAGCCGCGGTAGCTTGTTTTAAAAAAGGTTATGAAGTGACAGATCCAGAAGAGCTTGAACTTGAAGATGGCTCGATCATCTTAGCCTTTGATGTAGTGGTTGAGATGAACCTTGATGAGCAAGCTATATTTGAAGATGTAGAAAAACTGTTTCACTTAACACAATCTTTCGGAATTGATTACGACGGTTGGGGTACTTACCCAGAACAGTAAAAACTCATTAAACAAAAAAGCCCGATTAAGTGTTACTTAATCGGGCTTTTTATTATCTTATCATAACTTAATTAATGGACTAATTAATGGACAGTCTCATCGCCACTTTCATCTTGAGCAAGCTTTTGAGATTGTTCAATTAATGAGCTTTTGAGTACCTGTGCTTCGATCTCCAAACCGTATAAGTTTTCATCCCAGTTAACACCAGCAAACACATTTTGCTTTTGCATACCGTCTAACCATGAATCAAGAAATACACCTAAATGAATTGGCGTCACTTTATAATTTGACCACTCTTCATTCTGTAATTTAGCTGCCGATTTTTCATCGGACCAAAAGAGGTAAACAGCAGTCGCATCGGCATTATCATGTGCGTGGCAATTTGCCCAACCTTCATTTTCATCGAATAAACCATAAAGGTTCAGGTTTTCACATGCCTCTTCAACGAACTTTTCTGCTTGTTTTAAGTATTGTTCTTTCATTTTATTTCTCAGTTTCTTCTTCTGCGATTGCTTTTGGCGCATTCAATTTACTTTCAAGTTCAGCAAATTTTGCTTCCATCTCAGCGAGTTTTTCGCGAGTACGCAATAGAACATGTGTTTGTACATCAAACTCTTCACGGCTCACCATATCGAGTTTACCCAACTGTGATTGTAATACCTGTTTGATTTTACGATCGACATCTTCACCAAAACTTTTTACGCCAGTGGGCATCGCATCGCTAACTTGCTTGGCAATCTCTTCTAATTTTTTAGGGTTAAACATCGTTGGCTCCTTAAATTTTAAGCCCCATTGTAAACGCACTCAGCGCTTATTTCTATATATTCACCAAAAAGAGTCGCTATATACGAATGAGCAGTGAGTTAAAACATAATAGTTATAGAGGTTAAGATTTTATCGTTCATGAGGGATAGAAGTGATAGGTTTAGCGCCTCATTAAATATTGAAGCGCTAAATAGCGAGCTAACTTACTGAATAGATAGCCCAGATGCTATTTAACCTCAGTTCTGGATAAACAAAGCGATACAGTGCCCCCTTTATTACGAGGATCATCGCCTTGAATTACGCGAAATAACGGCACTGTATTTTAAAAATAATCACTCTCAGATTGAAGGTATTATCATGCCTCTATTACCAGAGTTGAGCTAATTTATTCACAGTCCATCACTTTTTGCCATGGACTCCAATCGACATCCTGCATCGTGGTATTGTAACTCCACCACTTCGCCTGCCATAACGCACCGTCTTGCAGTACTTTATCACCCTCTTCATAAGCAACATTGGTCGACCAAGCCTCTCGGTAACAATGCTCTGTTCCTAAAGCAACAGGAGCTTCCATCCAATCAAGTAGCTCAGCATGACTGACGACACGCACATCTGGTTTACTTAATGCGTAATCAAGAAAATCTTCTAACATTGCTCGGCGATCGGCAGCAAAGGATTCAGCGGGTACCCAACTATCAAATTGATCTGCATAATGCGCAGTGTGTGCAAGAAAGGTCATTGGCGCATGGTTGCCTTTTAAACGCAGATCTAAGTTATGTTTTAAAATCGCTAACACTTCATCAGATGTCAGTCCATATTGGTAAAATAGATTGTAATCAACGGACTCTACTTTGCCGGCGTTAACATCAAACCAAGAAACTTTGGCAGCCATCTTTTCGCGTAACGAGTAGTCAATGCCATATTTTTCGAGTTCTGCTTGTGTTGGGACAATAAACGCATAAATTGGCACTTCCCATAACCCGATATGTTTACCAATCTCAGGTTTAACGCCCCAACTTGCTGAGAGTTCAGCACCAGGGCTGCCGTTATCTAATGTATAAGGCCAAAAGTTATTACTGCCATCTTGGTCCCACTGATAACCTTCCATAATACTTGCATCGTAACGGAAGTTAAGTGCAGTTAATGTTTCATACATCGCGGCGTTATAATCTAAATACGGCGTTCTAAAACCAACACCTGATGCACCGATCCCATCATCATTACTTGGCACCCACATATTTTGTTCAGGATTATAAGGTTTTGCCATCGCTTGATTACAGCCATCGATTTGCGTCGTCCAAGTGGCGATATCCATCCATGCACCACCCCATAAATGTGATGTTGTATGGTTAGCAACTTCATGACCAGCTTCTTTTGCTTCAAACCAAGCTTGTTTAATAAAACTTGCATTCCAAGTGGTGCTATCAATATAGCTACAGGTATTAAAGAAGGTAGTGTGTAGAGATAAACCATCAAAGGTATCTAAGTTGCCATTTCCTGCGGGGTTACGTAAACGCCCCCAAAGGTCAACAACCCATGCTTGACCACCTAACGTGGCTTCACCAGGCGTACCATTATCAATCATATTGTTATCATCAAAAGCGATTGCGATAAATTGCGGAGCTTTGGCCACTTGCACATTACCAGGTGGTAATTGTGAAGGAGGCGTACCAGTGATCATAGGTGGTGGCGATAGCGCAAGTGCTGTCCCCATTGATGATGCTAATGTAATTGCGACACAAATTTTACTTAATTGGGTATTCATAATAATCCTTTATTTGAATGTTCATAAAAACGTACACTGTGTTTTTTCTTTTTAATTAGTTACTTAGATGCAACCAATCAAAAACTTAACATTTAAATAACAATTATTAGTGGCAACAATTATAATTGTGTGGGAAGCATCCCAATTTAACTCACTGTCATAAATTATTTTGTGAGCTACGTTTCAACACAGCTTATAAAAGCATCAATCAATGGTTCATGTAGGCGCTTCTTATGACAACAAACCCCTAAATCAAAGGATTGTATTGTTGCTTCACTGACTAAGTTTTGAACACGTTCACGCACAGGGCTAGTTTCTATCACAACATCAGGAGCAATACCCACACCACAACCAAGCGCGACCATACTTAACAACGCTTCGTGCCCAGCAACAATCGCATAGATATGAGGCTTGCCCACTTTAAACTTCCGAAACCAAGTATCAAAACGACGCCTTACAGCACCATGTTCAGGTAAAATAAAGGGGATATTTTTCCAATCTATATGGCTTTGACTTACCATCGGAGTCACAGCACAGGGTATAGTTGGTGCGATAATAGACAGCGGTATCTCTGCCAGTTTTTTAAAATACAGACCAGAAGGAAAGTTATCAGGATAAGCGGTGATAGCAAAATCCACCTGCTCTTGTAATACTTGATCTACCGCCACTGCGCTATCACCCGTATTAAGCTTGATCTCTATTTTAGGGTGAAGTTGCCTGAAGCGATCTAATATTGCAGGTAGATGGCTATAAGCAGCAGTCACCGAACAGTATAAATTTATCTGTCCTTCAAGCTCACTGTTAGCACTTTTTAACTCCCGCTTTAGCTGCTCCCACTGCTCTATTTGTTGTAGCGCATAGTGTCGAAACAGTTCCCCCGCTTTAGTTAATCGCACAGAGCGATTATCACGCACTAACAGCACACTGCCTAACTCATCTTCAATACGCTGAATGCAACGACTTAAAGTTGATGGGCTAACATGTTTTGCCTGCGCCGTTTTACTAAAATGTAAACTTTGGCTGAGGTGTACAAACAACTTGAGAGATTTAAGATCCATTTAGCTCACCACAGGCAACGATGGATCTGCGCCCCACTCTGTCCAAGAACCATCATAAACAGCCATATTTTGATAACCACACAGTGATGCGCCGAGCGCTAATACACAGGCAGTAACTCCCGAGCCACAACTAAAGATAGCCTGTTGAGAAGTATTTATTCGTTGCCCATAGAGTGTTTTTAATTGCTCGATGTCACGCATTTTTCCATTTTCAAGTAATGTGCTAAAAGGCAAGTTTTTAGCATTTGGCATATGCCCACTTCGTAAATCATCACGAGGCTCCGGCACCTCAGCTAAAAAACGATTTGCAGCGCGCGCATCGATAATTTCAATATTAGGGTTATCAAGCGCAGTGAATACTTGTTGCTTATCAACAATACAATGAGCTTGATATTGCGCAATAAAATTACCCTCTACTATTTCTGCATCAGCTTGCCCTTTAGCAACGGGAAGTCCAGCGTCTATCCAACTGTTTAACCCGCCATCTAAAACGGCAATATTTGCAAAGCCCATGCTTTTAAACATCCACCAAACGCGGGGGCTTGAGAAGATACCAAGGCGATCAAAAACCACGACTGCTGAGTCATGATTAATCCCTAAGGCACGTACCGATTGCTCGAATAAGCTTTCGCTAGGCATCATATGGGGCAATGAACTTGATGCATCACAAATACTTTTATCAAAATCGAAAAATTGCGCCCCAGGAATAGTTTGCTGTTTCCATTCTACTTTTCCATCACGCTTTAACATCGGCATGAACCAACTTGCATCAAGTAAAACTAATGCAGGATCTCCTCTATTTTCTGCCAGCCATTGCACCGACACTAAATCACTCGGAAGCGTTAATAAAGTCATTGAATTATCCTCATTTGAATTGAATATCTATATTTCATATTTTGCAACGTAGTATTGCTAATATATCATTTTGCGCAATATAAGTTATGCGCTATAGTCGCTTTCGTAAATAATTAATTGAATTAATTATCCTTAACTAATGATAGAAAATGGAGCACAGCTAATATGGCTAACTACTTTAATACCCTTCCTCTACGTGAGAAATTAAACCAACTAGGTCAATGTCGTTTTATGGATCGTAGCGAATTCGCTGACGGTAGCGAAGCATTAAAAGGCAAAAAAGTAGTGATCATCGGTTGTGGCGCACAAGGTCTGAACCAAGGTCTTAACATGCGTGATTCTGGTCTTGACGTTTCTTACACACTACGTGCTGAAGCAATTGCTGAAAAACGTCAATCTTGGAAAAATGCAACAGAAAATGGTTTCACTGTTGGTACTTACGAAGAGTTAATCCCAGAAGCAGATCTGCTATGTAACCTGACTCCTGACAAACAGCATACAGCTGTAGTTGGCGCGGTTATGCCTCTTATGAAAGAAGGCGCGACACTTGCTTACTCTCACGGCTTCAACATTGTTGAAGAAGGTATGATCGTGCGTGAAGATATCACTGTAATCATGTGTGCACCAAAATGTCCTGGTTCTGAAGTACGTGAAGAATACAAGCGTGGTTTCGGTGTTCCTACACTAATCGCTGTTCACCCAGCAAATGACCCACAAGGCCACGGTCTTGCATGGGCTAAAGCATACGCTTCAGCTACCGGTGGTGATCGTGCTGGTGTTCTTATGTCTTCTTTTGTTGCTGAAGTTAAATCTGACTTAATGGGCGAGCAAACTATCCTTTGTGGTATGTTACAAACAGGCGCAATCCTAGGTTACGAAAAAATGGTTGCTGACGGTCTAGAACCAGGTTACGCATCTAAACTAATCCAATACGGATGGGAAACGGTAACTGAAGGTCTTAAATACGGTGGCATCACTAACATGATGGATCGTCTATCTAACCCTGCTAAAATCAAAGCGTTTGATATGTCTTTAGAGCTTAAAGATATCCTACGTCCACTATTCAACAAGCACATGGATGACATCATTGAAGGTGAATTCTCTGCAACGATGATGGCTGACTGGGCAAACGATGACGTTAACCTACTTAAATGGCGTGCAGCAACTGCTGAAACTGGTTTCGAAAAACAACCAGCTGGCGACATGGAAATTGGTGAGCAAGAGTTCTACGATCACGGTATCTTCTTAGTAGCAATGATCAAAGCGGGTGTTGAGCTTGCATTTGAAGCGATGACAGCATCAGGTATCATCGATGAATCTGCATACTACGAGTCTTTACATGAAACTCCATTAATTGCTAACACAATCGCTCGTAAGAAACTTTACGAAATGAACGTTGTTATCTCTGATACTGCTGAATACGGTTGTTACCTATTCGACCACGCTGCTAAACCTCTACTTGCAGACTTCGTTAAAGCGATGAGCCCACAATTCTTAGGCTCTGCACTTGAAGTTAAATCTAACTCTGTAGACAACGCACGTTTAATCGAAGTAAACGAGGCTATCCGTACTCACCCAGTTGAGATCATCGGTAAGAAACTACGTGGTTACATGACAGACATGAAAACAATTGTAGAAGCTTCTTAATTAAAGCTTTCAGTTATTAGCTGTCAGCTTTCAGCTTTCAGCTAAAGACTAAAACAGTTCAAGCCAAGCATTTGCTTGGCTTTTTTGTGTCTGCATTTTAGTAAAACTACGTTGTGTTTATTAACAAGACGACTGAGATGTAAACTATCGTTGAAGCTTGTTAATTAAAGCTTTCAGTTATTAGCTGTCAGCCGTCAGCTAAAGACTAAAACAGTTCAAGCTAAGCTGATAGCTAGAAAGCTGAAAACTGAAAGCTGAAAGCTGAAAGCTGAAAGCTGAAAGCTGAAAGCTGAAAGCTGAAAGCTGATAGATGATAGCTGATAGCTGATAGCTGATAGCTGATAGATGATAGCTGATAGCTGATAGCTGAAAGCTAAATTCCAAAAGCATCATTTTTCAACTTGATTATCTATTTTTCTTCACACTGTTTCTGTAAAAATGTTAATCTCTGCAGATTATTATCTACGACCCTAGGACCCTTGAATGTCTAGCTACGAACAACGCTTTGGCGGCATTAAACGCTTATATGGCACCACTGCATTAACACGTTTTAAAAACAGTCATATCTGTGTTGTTGGCATTGGTGGTGTTGGCTCTTGGGTCGTGGAATCACTCGCGCGTTCAGGTATCGGACAGATCACCCTTATTGATATGGATGATCTATGTGTCACTAATATTAATCGTCAAGTACATGCACTTACTGAGTCAGTGGGTAAACAAAAAATAGAGGTGATGGCTGAACGTTGTAAGCAGATCAACCCTGATATTATTGTTAACTGCGTTGATGATTTTATTGATAAGCAAAACTGTTTTGATTATCTCTCTAAAGACATGGATTATGTGTTTGATGCTATTGATAGCATTCACGCAAAGGTCGCATTAGTCGCACACTGTAAACGTAATAAGCTCCCACTGCTTACTTGTGGTGGAGCAGGTGGTCAACTAGACCCGACACAGATTCAAGTGACCGATTTAGCTCGTACTATTCAAGACCCATTAGCAGCGAAGGTACGCTCGGAACTACGTCGCCATTTTAACTTTACCACTAACCCGAAAAGAAAATTTAGAATCGATTGTGTATTTTCAACAGAGCAACTGAGTTACCCAGATATGAATGGCGAAGTGTGCAAAGAGAAAGCGGAATCTGACGGTAATATGAAAATGGACTGTGCCAGTGGTTTTGGCGCATCGACCATGGTTACTGCAAGCTTTGCCTTTGTAGGGGTGAGTTTTATGCTACAAAAAATGCTCAAAAGAATGGATCGACAAGCGAGTTAACTCTATAAATGCCACTTGTTGTAAGGCTCATGACTTTGCATATGGCAGTTTTCTTACGCAGGTCTAAATTTTAAAGACCCCCACTGGCTTTAAAAGTTAATTCTACTTTTCATGTAATTAACCTCAGATCTGGATAAGTAAAGCGATACAGCTACTTCCGCGGACTTGTTTATAAATTATCTAACAACAACCGATTATTGTGACGATAATTCGCCTTGAATTACCTAAAAATAGTGGCACTGTATATTAAAATCATCACAGTCTGATTAAAAATACTATAACACTTCCATTGATTATAATTGAGGTTAGTTAAGATAAACAACTAACGACACATCATTTTAAAGCACAACTCTTCGCGCTAACTAAAGGTTAAATTTAACCGAATAAAAGTAAAATAATTGTAACTTTTAAGCAAAGGTAGATCCCCACACTTAAAGTTATAGATACTTTATATATACTCCTTATGATCACTTAGTTGGCATAGTTTTTTCATTTCTGAGTAATGCTGGTCTTTATATTTTTAATGGTTTATTCAGGCTATTTAAACTGCAGTTTTGTTTCATTATGGGTAATGCTCCCCCTAGACATAACCCTGTCTAAAGTGGCAAGTACATACTTGAAAGGTTAGCCGCCCCTAATAATTTACATACTCATTCGGGCCAATAAAAAGGAATTTACATTGTTATTCAATAGCGTTTGTTTTAGACAGCCCCAACTTAAATATATTGTGGTTTTCCTATTATCAATATTTACAGTCGGTTGTGGCTCAGGATCTGAGGAAAGTAACGCTAACGCCTCACTACTAGATGAGATAGAACAAACAACTGTTAAAGATGATCATTCATACAAAGAAGATATACCGACTGATAACGAAAACACACCGACTACTGATAACGAAAACACACCGACTGAAAATAAAACTGCGCAGGAGCGTGTTGCATTAGCAATGGCTTCGGGAGATCCGTCATTGCTTCCCGAAGGTGATCAAGCAATACTCGATGCGATTTTGGCACGTATTAAACATTACGAAACTCAAGGGCAAGGCTTTCTAACCCAAATTTATAAAGATGACCCCATCAGTTATAGTCCAAGTCGACACTCACAATTTGTCTCTATCAATAAACGCGAAGGTACCTACCCATTAATACTTGGAAATAAAGGCCTTAGACTTGCAGCAGCAAGTGAAATAGATGGACAACGAAATGCAGCCTTTGGCACCAATATTATTCTTAGCTTTAATGATGGTAATTACCTTAGTTATGAGAAGCACTTTAAAAATTTATTAGCTTGGCTGTTAAAGCGCAGTGAAAGTAATTTAGCAGAGCAAGCCGATGTTCGCTTGATGCTGATGGATAACACGACTTACTCACGTACAACCGCGTGGTTAAATAATCAATACCCGAATTGGACCGTCACTCGCTGTGATGATGCGAATAACCTCATCAACTGTGTCAGCAACAATGCAGATTTAGTGATCACTGGTTCATCAACAGATACCGATAGCGCAGTCGTTTCAACAGCGCTTGCTAATGCACAGTCTCAAGGCTCAGCCAAAATTTATGTGCATTTACACAGCTGGAACACAACAGGCTTAACTAACAAAGTGTTGGCTGGTATGAACTTTTCTATGCAATCGCCTGGCAGTGCGGGTAATTATTTTAGTCAAGATGTTGCATCTTGGAACAACTACCAAGAGATGTTCGCATCCACTTGGGATTTAGAAGCGACTCGTACCTTAGTCAAAAACTTTAAAGCTGGCACTTTTCCCTTTGATCTAACAAGCTGTGCAAGTAGCTGTGAAACCGCTTATCAAAATGAGTTTTATGCAGCCACTGAAGCACTACGTTCGACTATTAAGCAATATGATAACAATGCCACCGATATTTTTAATTCAAAAGATTACGATATTGAAAAGTTACTTGTATTATTAGGCGATGTTTACCGTCAAGGTATTGAATACCCAATGGATGTCAGTAGCACAGATCCACTTACCTTCTTAAAAGCTTGGTATGCAGACCACAGCGTTTATAATTATCGTGATATTAATCCTGTGCAAGCGGATCTAGGTAACTTTAGTCGTAGTGACTTTAGCCATATCCAACCAAGCAATAAAGCAGTGAGCTTAACGAGTAAAAAGAGTTTCCGCTCTGCAGGTGTTTATGCACTCCCCGGACAAACGTTTACCGTCACTCGTACAGACAATAGTGCAGTGGATACCTCGGTATTTATCAATTCAATTCGTTCCAGCTCAACTAAGCAGTTTGAGAGCAATAAATATATTCGCCCTAAATATTTATGGTCAGCATCGGTGCCTATTAAATCGGGTGAAACTATTCGCATGACCTCCCCCTACGGAGGCCCAATACAAATCAGTTTTAGCAGTAATGATTTAGCTGTCGAGTTAACCTTTAATAACATCGGCTTACACCCTCATTGGCGAAGCAGTGCTGATGATAATCAATTTTCCGAAGCGCTTGATGCGGGTGAATATGATTGGGCAGAAGTGGCAACAGAACATTTTGAAGTTCACTCTCAACTGAGCAAAATGCGCACTTCGTTATCGGGCGACATATGGACTGATGCTAAAACATTAGCGGCAGGAACTGAGCAATATATACATAATTACCCGCATGTATTAGCCGGTTTTCAAGGACCTGGTATTGATGTAGTGCCTGAAATTCATGATTTTGCGACAAATCGTGGCTGGCTAATTGAGCAGTTAGATATGGTTAAACATATGAATGCCGATCAACCCACTTGTGGTGCAGGTTGCTCAGGTAATCCCTATGATGCGGGCTGGAATTTCAACCCAACAGGGCATGGTGATATTCATGAATTAGGTCATGGTTTAGAATCAGGTCATTTACGGTTTTCAGGCTGGGAAGGTCACGCAAGTACTAACCCTTATTCCTATTATTCAAAAAGCCAATATTCCAAAATCAACAATACTAGTAGTACCTGTCAAAATTTACCTTTTGACGATCTATTCAATCATTTAAAAGAAAGTGTAAAACAACCTGATCCTTTTGCTTACATGCAATCAGCGGATCTTAATGGTTGGAATGAAGGTATGGCTATCATGGTACAGCTGATGATGGCAGCCCAAGCCGAAGGCGCTTTAATTGACGGCTGGCATCTATTAGCACGTTTACATATTTCACTTAGAGAGTTCCAATGGGCTGATGACGAAGAAGTAGTTTGGTTAGTAAAACGTGATAGTTTAGGATTTTCTAACTTTAGCCTTAACGAGGCTAAAACATTATCCACCAATGATCGCTTAGCCATTAGCTTATCCAATGTTACTGAACTAGATTATCGCAATTTACTGACTATGTGGGGACTCAGCTTTAGCAATGCAGCCTCAGCTCAAATAGCTAGCTTTGGTTATCCCGTAATTAATAATAACTTTTATCAAGCCAGTGGTAATAATTATTGCTTAGGGTTGGATAAACCTGCTATTGCAATTATTGATAGTGACAATGATGGCGTGATTGATAGCGAAGATGCTTTTCCTAATAATATCAATGAAAGCAGTGATGCCGATGGAGATGGTATTGGCGATAATGCAGATAGCGAATACACCATCTCCGATGCGGAGCTTCTTTATAAAAATGTACAGGTTTCATCGCAATACAATGGTCGTTGTTTAGCTATAGATAATAATATTGCTCTTGCCGGACAACAGTTGATGGCAGTAGATTGCTCAGCGGGTTTAGGAACACGCTGGAGCTGGGAAAATGATGGTCGCTTGCATAGCAGTGCTGACTTAAGTTACTGCATAGAAGCTAACTCACTTAATAGCGGCGCATCTTTAATACTTTCTAGTTGTAGTAACAGCGCTAACCAATTATGGGAATATAATGTGAATAGCTCAGTTATTTCTGCAACTAATAAAACCACTCAATCCTTTGACTACTACACAAGTAATGGCCAGGTAAATTTATATTCTAGTCACGGCAACACTAATCAACGCTGGAACATTGCACAGTAATACCAATTACACTAATATAGAGTTCAAATTTTACGCAGGAAAAAAGGAGATAGCACAAGGCGAAAGTTACGGTAAATAGTTGTTCTATTTGCAAAACTTTTAACGCAGAGATAGCTTCTTTTAACCAGTAAAAATGATCAGTTATTTAATGGATTTGGTATAAGATTCAAAAATACAGTCTTCATCCATAAAAAACGGTAGCTTGTCGCTACCGTTTAATTAACTTAAAGGCGTTGCTAAGATCACACTTTAAATTGACTCGTTAGCCCAAACAGCTGCTGAGATAAACGTGCTAATTCGTTACTTGAGCAACGTATCTGCTCTGCACTAGCAGAGGTTTGAATAGCACAACTATTAATATTATTCACATTTTCACTTAGCTCTCCAGAAACAACAGCCTGCTCCTCAGAGGCACTGGCAATTTGTGCATTTAGTCCACTAATCGTGCCAACACCTTCTGTGATGGAATCCAATGCAATACCTGCTTGCTGTGTTTGATTAACCACAATATCTGCCGATGTACGACTCACATGCATCACCTCAGTGGCACTTTCAACGCCTTCTCTTATACCATTTACCATGCTTTCTATCTCGTTCGTTGCACTCTGAGTGCGTTGCGCTAATGCACGTACTTCATCCGCAACAACCGCAAAACCACGGCCCTGCTCACCTGCTCTAGCGGCCTCAATGGCGGCATTAAGCGCTAATAGATTAGTTTTGTCTGCGACATCGCGAATTACATCTAAAATTCCACCAATTGAAATAGAGCGCTCTGCCAGTTTTTCAATGACATCAGACGCTAGCTGTACTTCTTTGGCTAGTTTTCGAATCGCACAGCTACTTTCATTAAGGACACTTTTACCCTGCAAGCTATGCCCATTAGCCTGTTCAGTTGCCTCTGCAGCTACAGAGGCACTTCTGGCAACTTCAGCAACTGTTGCACTCATTTGCTGAATCGCAGTGGCAATCTGGTTAGTTTCTTGTTCCTGCTTACTTAACATTGTCGCAGTTTGATCCACCGATACAGCGGATTGCTCAGCCGCTCCGGCTAAACTTGATGAGGCATCCGAGACCTCTTTCACCACGCCTTGAATACGCGCAACGAAGCAGTTAAAAGCGGCCGACAAACGTGACATTTCATCACGCCCTTGATCTGGCAAACGCACCCTTAAATCGCCTTCGCCGGTGGCAATATTATTCATCTCTTTAATTAAGCGCTCTATTGAACCGACAATATTACGCACCATTAATAACAAAACAATCACTAACAAAGCTGATAATAACAAAGCGACACTGGTGATAGTAACTTCCACCTGCGCCTGCTCTTTTTTCGCTAGTACCAAGGTGCTTTCAATTGTCTCTTTTAGTAGGGTCTCAGATTGATGTACGCTATTACGCATTTCACCTAAGACCCCCTCTTTAACCGTTAGCCCCCTTGTTTGATACGCTTTGGTCATCGTTATAAATGCTGCTTGGTATTGCTTCATCAATGATGAGATAGCTGTCTTTCTTTGTTGAGCTAGGTTGCTTTCATCTAACTTTTGCAAAAAAAGTGAAATATTGGCATTAAATTTTGTGATTGAATTAAGATCAAGGCGCTGAATAAAGTCTTTTTCATTTTTCCGCAGTTTCAATGCAACGACTAGCAGACTATCGCCATTCATTAATGCTAATTGATTCTCAACATTTTTAACCGATTCACGTAACTCGCCATGCAAGCCTGATTGATGATCAAAACCAATTAACTGATCAATCTCCACCAAACGTTTAAAATGTAATTGGTATTGGTCGAAAGTTTCGAGTAATTGATTAATAGATTGCGTCGGCATATCTAACGCTTTATTAATGACCGCAAGCTCTGTAACTTGTTGATTAAGCAATTGCATGCTTTCCTCAAACCTTTCTTGATATTTCACCTCTTTACGGGTGATAAAATCTTTCTCGTGGCGGCGGAGCATCAGCATCTGTGAATTAACCTGCCTTGCTAGATTTTGCGCCGTGGAAATTTTATGTAACGATTGAATACTTGACAGAGACAGTGCAACAATTGCAAGTGAAACAAGCCCAACAACTCCTGCAAAGAGATACATCTTTTCTTTTATCGTCAGATTAATGTTCATTTCAACCTCTAATACACCAATGAATGTATAAGAACTTTAGAACAAAAAATCAAAAAAACACCAAATATGTTGCATTTTTGTTACAAAACGTAAAGGTGACGACAAATTATTTATCTTGATACGCTATGGGGATCTTTTAAAGGAAGGGTATATATAAAATAAAAAGCCGGTTCACTACGATGTAGCGAACCGGCTTTGTGGCTAGGTGTTACCACCTAAAACATATGTTTATCTTAAAGAGGACAAACAGGGTTCCAACCAGTTACCCAGTTCTCAGCAGAACCAGGAGTACCGTCATTACCACCCCATGCACGAGCCCAAACTTGGCCATCGTACGTTACCATATCACCTTTTGCGTAGTTAGCAGACCAACCACCTGTCCAAGGTTCTAAAGTAGATACATCAATACCACGTGCTTCACAGCCACCATCAGTGATCATTTTCACTTCTGTTTTAGCAGCGAACTCACCTGAGCCAGTTGTGAATACGAATGAAGATGGACCACCACCAATTGGTAAGTGAGCATCAATCTTAATCGTATGGCTTGCACCCGGTGCAAGGCTTACCGATGTAGCGAAACGATGGAAATCGTCTTGCATACCAGGGGCACCTTTGTTGCCACCGTTATTAGCATGGTTTAGTAACGTACCAACTGCGTTGAGGTCTTTACTCACATCAGTTGAAGACGGAATACTAAATGCAATCTTCGAGATAGTTTGCGTACTGTTATTAGTAAACAACCATTCAGAAGTTTGTGGCCATGCAACACTTTCGTCAGTAACGTAACCAACTAATGAAACAGCAACATCCAATTTCTGAGTAGGAAGATTAACTAAAGGATCAGTCATGTTCATATCCGGTGCGCCTGCAGCGACTAGAATTTCATGACCTAAAGAAGTTAATGTACTACCCATGAAGTACTCACCGTTACCAGCAGCACAGTTAGATTCAGGCACGATAGTTGTTGTACGAACACCATCGACTAACGCGTAACAGTTGTAGTCACCCGCCATTTCCCAGAACATGATACCGCCTAAGCCTTTTTCTGCTACATATTTAGATTTAGCACGAACCGCTTGCTCATCTTCAATATTTAACATTACTTTCTTAGTTGGATTCCATAACCAAGCAGCTTCAGCATCGTTATCGTAGTAACGTGTGTACGTACCTACTAACTTGTCAGCTTCGTTGTTGATTGGATCTAAACCATGTTTCTCAGCGTATGTACCAATATGTGCATTAGCTAAGTTTTTAACATGCCAGATTGGGTTTGCCCCCGCACCTAGCTCATTACCTAAAGGATCTGAATCGTGCCACATGTTGTCGATACCGATAGCACCGTTACCACAACCTTGCTCTGTACCAGTTCCTGTACCACGTTCACATTGGTCAGTTGGTGCTTTACCGCCGTAACCATTTACGCCGCCTTCAACGCCTTTCCAACCACGAGTGTAGAATGGTAGACCAACGTTAATACGACCCGCTGGCACTACGCCACGGAAGTAATGGTAAGCCCAGTCAATGTTTAAGTAACCAATATTATCGTAAGCACCGTATACACCGTAAAGGTTCATTTCTGGATCTTTACCGTTATCGTATAAAGGACCATTGAAACCAACTACTTCACCCCATGAACCAGAGAAGTCGTATGTCATCATATTGATGAAATCAAGGTATTGACCTGCTGAGTAAACTTCCATACCACGTAACAAGTAACCTGATGAAGGCACAGCTACCGTTAGGTAATAATGAACGCCATCTTCAGCAGAGGCTTTATCGATTGCTTCACGCATGTCTTTCATTAATACATTGTAAGACTTCATTAAGCTATTACGACGCGGATTTTGAACTGCGCGATCGTATGGGTTACCACCGTCAGTTAATGCCGTTGGGTATTCGTAATCTAAATCGATACCATCAAAGCCATAAGCTCGAAGGAAATCAACAGAAGATTTAACAAAGGCATCAATACCCGCTTGGTTCACCGAACCATCCGAGTTAGTTGTCATTGAGTAGAAACCACCGTTAACAACACGACCAAGATCATCAATCGGACAAGGACCTGTATTTAACACGCCATTTTTGTCAGTTTGACCAGGCATAGTCCATTTATCATCCGCCGTTGGCGCATCAGTCATTGGACATGTAGAGCCAGCATTCTCGCCCCAGAAACCACCTGTTTCAGCCCAACCACCAACAGAAATAAGTGTTTTCACACCTGTTTCTTTCTTGTATTTGTTGATTAGGTTTAAGTGACCGTTGTACTTCATGCTCGGATCCATATCGGCTTCCGTAGCACCCGGTACATCATTCCAAACCATACCTGTATTTGGGTTCGTTGGATCAACTTTATAGCCAGCTTCTGTTGGATAAACATTATCACCAATAGAAACACGGTAGTTATTATCGATATGTGCAAACGCGTAGTTAATATGCGTTACTTTATCCCATGGCACATCCGTTGCTAAGTAAGTCGGCTGACCATTAGCACCGTTACGCCAGTTAGTGAAGTAACCAATGATACGACGAGATGTACCGTTGATCTCTTGCTCGATACCACCTTTTTGGTAAATCGTACAGTAAGGCACATCTACACCAGGTGTTTTGTATAGCCCTTCAGGACGACACTCTTCGTGAGAAGAGAAAACAGGTGTTGGTGTTACTGTTGGCGTTGGCGTCACTGTTGGCGTTGGCGTCACAGTTGGCGTTGGCGTCACTGTTGGTGTTGGTGTCGCTGTTGGCGTTGGTGTCGCTGTTGGTGGCGTAGTTGGTGTTGGTGTAGCCGTAGGCACACTCACATCTAGCGCTTTCCAAACACCCCATTCACCAGTAGTACCAGGCTCCTGACCTTTAGTCCACCAGCCAGCAACATAAGTCACACCATTGTGTGTTACTTCATCACCCGTGTTGTAAACCGTTGCTTTATCCCAACCACTGCCTACGACAGGTGTTGGTGTTGCAGGAGGAGGAGTTGGTGTTGCTGTGACTGTAGGCGTTACAGTAGGCACAGGTGTAGCAGTTGGTGCTGGTGTAGCAGTTGGCGTTGTGTCACCACATGCTGTTGATGACCAAAACCATGTTGCTGCTGCTGAAGGTGTTTCCCAAGTCCCTGGGTTATTCTGTGCAACATAGCACTCACCTTGATAAGTCACAACGTCACCGTTGCTTACTTTTGTTTTTCCGGGTATCCACTCTGTAGCATCGGCAGCGAATGCTGACGAAGTGCCAAGAGCAGCACTTAGCGCAATGGCTAAGACTGACATATTTTTATTCATAAATTCCATCCTTTGAAATCGTAACCATCCATTGGTTACGATCCCATAAGCTACCAGAATTTAAGCGAAATTTCATAAATAAATCATGAAATTGTGTGCTATTTCAAAGTGTAAGCTGTACTTTAAAATTATCCGTTCACAGGAAAAATTGAATCACGATTGATAAAGCTTGGCGTAATTTTCAAACATTTATCGATTGATTGTTTATTATCTAGTTGATCTAAGAGTAGTTTTGCTGCGGCCTCTCCCATCTCTCTACTGGGCTGTTTAATTGTGGATAATGCAGGGAACATATGTTTTGCATGGAAGTTATCGTCATAACCAATTACCGACACCTGTTTTGGTATGTTAATATTGGCTTCACGTAACGCGAGATATACACCAGCGGCAATATCATCATCACCAGCACAAATAGCGGTGAAAGCAAGGCCATTCTTGAGCAATAACTTAGTAGCAGAATATCCAAACTGATCTTCATATTTTCCACGTACGACATAATAATCGTTATTTGCATATTCTTGCATTGCCTGCTCAAAACCCGCTAAGCGCTTGCCTGCATCTTGATAACAACTCAGGCCAGCGAGGTGTACTATTTTTTTATGCCCCGCCTCTAGCAAACTTTTGGCTGCTAAATATCCCCCCGCGTGATTATCAATTTCAACCGATGCTTGTGCTTGAAAAGCACTAGAGGGGCCAATCGTGATCAAGGGCGTCGTAAATCGTTCCGTTAAAGAAAGATCCGTCGCATCAACACTGTTTTCTAAGTAAGTGATTAATCCATCACAACGACGTTGCATTAAGGACTTGATAGCTTGGATCTCTTTTTCTTTAACTCCATAACCGCTGGCAACTAAAACACTCATACCCTGCTCAGAAAAAACATATTGAATCCCTTCGAGCAAACTACAAAAATACGCGCTAGTCATATCCACCAAAACCACCCCGATGGTATTGGAGCAGTTACGACGATAACCCTGTGCAAATTTATTGTTATGGTAATCAAGTTGCTTAATTGCCAACAACACTCTTTTTCTTGCTAACTCGGAGACACTTCCTGTGTCCGTTAATACTCTGGAAACTGTCGATTTGGAGACATTCGCCAGTTTTGCAACATCAATAATGGTTGCCATTTAACCCCCCTTCCCTAAACGCGCTAAAACATCCGTTGTCTTAGCTCACAAAAGTAAGCGATAAAAATATTTGTTAACTAATTGTTACGCTTACAAACCTCTTTAAAAACAGTAGCTTTCAGTAAAAAAGAAGCGATTCCCACACTTTGTCCCAACCTAAATTTATCTATTGTATTGAACTTAAGTGAGTGATTATCATACAACAAATGGGAACGATACCAAAATAAACCAATTATGAATTGAGAAGGAGATCATCATGTTCAAACGTTCATTATTAGTCACCGCCATAATGTTAGCCTGCGCAACGCAACAGGGATGTGTATCGGCAGATGACACAACTACATCACCAAGGATGCTCAGCAACGACTTAAAAAATGATGCTTTTCTTCGCTACAACCAAGTTGGTTATTTACCCAAGGCTGATAAAAAAATGCTGGTTATTGCTGACCATGATCTCAAAGGCAACTTATGGGTAGTAACGCGTAATAGTAAAAACATCACAGAAGGGATTATTGGTGACTCTATATCGGGCCGAAGCGAATTTGCGGCCAAGCCTTTTAATCACACTATCGATCTAAGTGAATTACAAACTGAAGGTGAATATAAGCTATCGATATACAATAAAGAGCATTTAATCACGCAAGAAAGCTTTTCAATAAAGGCGGATTTATATCCGCCTTTGGCCAATGAAATGCTCAAACATTTAAGTGTTGCACGTAGCGGAGAGCAACGCATCGCGCCCTTTCCTGCATCTCACTTAGGCGATAAAAAAGCCCCCATTTACCAACCTCAAGGAGATTGGAGTGAAGGGCAATGGCAAGCAGATAAACAACAAACTGTTATCGATGTCAGTGGAGGTTGGTATGACGCAGGTGATTACATTAAATTTACAATTACCAATGCGCTGACAACTTATCTATTACTTAAATCATACCAAGTAAACCCTGATTTTTTTCAACAGGACAATGGCAAAGCGTTATTAACAGAAGCGCAGTTCGGTCTTGATTATTTGATGAAGCTTTATCAGCCTCCCTATTTTATTATTCAAGTTTCCTCCGGCGATGACCACAACGAGGGTTACCGCTTACCCGAAAATGATAGCCGTGATGGTAAACGTGAAGCCTTTTCTGCTTATTCCATGCCTCACATGGGGTTAACAGCAGCCGCTTTAGCACTCGGCTCAAGCGTTTTCAAATCGATTGATGAAGAAGAACTGGCAAGCCAATATTTGCAACAAGCAATCGCTATTTATGATGCGATTGATATTAACCAACCACAAGCAGGTGCTTTTGAAAACAACAGTGTTAATGAATTTTATCGGGATAAAACTGGTTACGATAACTTAGCACTGGCAAGTAGTGCCTTATTTCAAGCCACTGATGCCCCACGTTATCGTGATGATATCAATAAAATAGCGAGTAAAGTCGAGATCGGTTATTGGGTAAGTTGGGCTGACTTACAACTCGTTGCAAACAATGCGTTAGCAAGCATACATTCAGAAAGTGCTCGAAAAGCCCAACAAGAATTACAGTATTTTCGAGATTTCTCCAGTGAAAAAGCCAATATTTGGGGCACTTTGACAGCGCCAACTTGGGCCCCAATTCCGAATGCTTTATTGAACTCAGCCACGGCAGCGGAACATGACATAGCTAGCCAAGAAAACAAAAATAAAACCATGATTCAAACTAGCCTCGATTATCTACTAGGTAAAAATAATTGGGGGGTTTTATTTATCGCACTTGAAGATCAACCCAATAGCGCTAAAAACATCTACGGGCAAATTTATAACCTCAGTCATACCTTTCCACAGGGTGCAATCGCAGAAGGTCCGGGCGATAAGACCACCCACGATGAAATGTTGCAATGGATGTCAGTTGATCTAGACACTCCGCTTAGCACATTTAATACAGAGACAGAAGTTTTTTACGATGACAGCCACGACTTTCAGACCATGGAAACGGTGGTATGGGGGCAAGCAGCAGGCATCTATCTGCTTAGTGCCTATGACAAATTAATGAAGCAATAACGATTTCCTTACACTGCCTTTGCACGACCGTCACAGCAAAGTACCTATACGCACTGGCAGTTTTTTTACCCTTTTTAATAAACACAGATGACAGGAGTCAACCATGAAAAGTAACAAATCTCTACTCTCGATTGCCGTATTAACTGCCCTAGGCTGTCTTTCAAGTGGCGCTCACAGTGCAGAAAAAAGTGCCACGGTGCCCGGCTATACCGAAGCCATCGATGAATTTGTTCAAGATGCGACACTTTCGGCAGCAGCATTTGTCGATACGCGTATTCAGAAAAATAAAATAGGTGAAGAGGGAGAGCTTGAAGATGCGCTCAACTACACTGATTATAATTTAGTGTTGGCCTTTCAATCTGGTTTTACCGGTGATAATGGAATCGGCGTCGATTTAACCGGCCTCTATGCAGGCACATTAGATCAAAAAACCACCGAATGTACTGAGATAAGTTATTGTTCTGGCTGGTCAAATAATCCAAGTGAAGATGGCACCTTCAAATTCACTAAAGCGGCGATTAAATATCAACTTGCCAATGTTAATGGTGACTTTGGTTATACCGACATGGGCGTCGGGACACTGGGTAACGTTTGGGGATATGTACCAGGAACTTATCGCGGAGCTAAAATTTTCGCTGCCTTTGAACACTTTAATTTAGGTTACGCTTTCGTAGATTCACATACTGCAACGTGGCAAAAAACGGTGGCTGACTCACCTGATGGTAAATTAAATTACAAATATATTCATGCTGCAGAGATCACCGGTAATATTGCAGGCATTGATGCAAAATTAGGCCTAGGTTACGCTAAACTTACCGAAGAGTATGCGACCGCATGGAAAGAGATAGAAGGCGGAGAATGGGTACAGGGTGATGACGATAGTAGTACCTCATTACAAATAGCACTTGATTATTGGGGCGAAAGCTTTTCTCTCGGATACGATGTTTACATGGTTAATTCTGAACGTGATTATGCCGGACTAGGAGCAATGCATGGTCTGAAATTTGAATTACCTGTTGGCGGTTTAACATGGAATTCAGAACTACAATATACACATTTAGCCGATGCAACCACAGCAGGTCCTGACGGCTTTGCTAACAGAATGGTGGCGGGCGCTTATAGTACTAATGCTGGTACCTTTAGTTTATGGTGGGATGCGATGTCTGACTTTAATCAAAACCAAGAACTTGCTTGGTTCAATAAGGTGAGTTATAGCTTCGATAACGGTATTTGGCTAAATGGGGGGGTTGTATTGGCAACCATTGGTGATGATCAAGCTTATATGGATAAAGAGTGGGCTGTGAATGGTAACATTGGTTATACCGTTCCAACTGGCAACCTAAAAGGTTCAACACTGCTATTTCACGTTACACATCTAAACAGAAATGAGCAAAACCCAGACCTCAATGGAGGTTGGTATGCACAATCTCAACAAGACTTCCGTTTACAGTTGATCATGCCGTATAACTTTATCTAAAGTTATCATTCAGCCAATAAAAAATGGCTCGATTAAAGAGCCATTTTTAATAATAAAAGTTAAACCGATTCTCGCTCGACTAAAGTAGCACCTAGTACCGCATTGATATTGGTACTATCGTTACTTTGCATCATGTTAAGTAACATTTTACCCGCCTGTAGACCAATCTCTTCAATCGGCTGACGCATCGATGTGAGGGGGGGGTTCATATGCCGAGCATGGAAGTTATCATCGTACCCCACTACAGCGATATCCTCTGGGATCTTTTTACCCGCTTCACGAAGTGCCATATAAACACCCGCAGCAATATCATCATCACCCGCACAAATAGCATCAAAATCAGCGCCCTCGGCAAGCAGTGATTTAACGCTTTCATAGCCAAACTCTTCGGTATATTCACCAATCACATCGCGACAATCACTTTTTTGGATATCAGCACTTTCTTCCACAGCCTTCCAGAAACTGTGCAAACGATCACGAGCATCTGATAGGTTTTGTGGGCCAGCAAGATGTACTATTTTACGGCGCCCTGCCTCAATCAAACGTGTAGTCGCAACATAACCACCACTTTGATTATCGACCTGCACAGAACTATAACCGAAAGGGATACCATTGCGTCCCATCAATACAATCGGAATATCACGATTGCATAGCTTGTTAATTTCAGCTTTTGTAAAGTCACTCTCAAGAAACAGCAATAGCCCATCACACTGCCTATCTATCAATGAGCTGATAGTATCAAACTCAATGGTTTTATCGCCGTAACCACTACTCACCATCAAATGTTTGTCGCTATCGATAAATGCTTTTTGAATGCCCCCTAGCATTTCAGCGTAAAAAGCACTGCCCATATTAACAACAACAACACCAACAACATTAGACTTATTACTTTTAAGGCTACGAGCAAAACTGTTTGGGCGATAGCCAAGTTCTGCGATAGAAGCTTCTACTTTTGCGCGGGCTTTTTTAGAAACAGAACCATTATTAGCAATAACACGTGAAACGGTGGATTTTGAAACGCCAGAGTGGGCTGATACCTGCTTAATTGTGACCATATTTTCTTCTTATTTGGGTGATGTAATCAGGGTTTCCTGGAAACTCATTATTGCGCATACGTCACTCATTTTAATATTTCATAATAAGAGGTTACGCAACCAGAAACGAAATAAAGGCTTGCCATTTAGAGGACGTAAAAAAGGGCTTTCGCCCCTTTTCGATACTACTTAATAACATAAACTTTTAGCAGGAAATTGCAAGTAAAAACCAAGCACTATGCGGTATCCACTGCTCACTCCATCGCCATGCATGGTTAGGATCATGGGTTGGTGAAAATGCAATGCTATTTTCATCCCACAATCCCGAGGTGATGCCGTTGCAGATCCCCCCTTTAATGCTTTCATGTAGAGGGTCAAATTCCGGTGGATTATGATAACCTAAGCCATTGAGCATGCAGATATCCATCGGATTTTTTCCTAGAATCCAATCTAATGAGCTCTGCGCAATCAATGCTAACTTATGCTGTAAGGTCGTTTCAACAATGCCACTTTTAACTAATAATTTAAATGCACTCGCGAGGGAGGCCAAACGAGCATTTTCTCCTTGCCACCAATATCCGGACTCATTTTCATGCGGGTAAAAAAAGCTACTCGCTTTCGGGCTGGTGCTGGTCATTTTGTACATGCGCGGATAACTAAAAGGGTTGTTCACCTCTTCCGCTAGTTTTACATAACAACGAGCCATCTGCTGTAAGGTAGAATGAATCTTATCACGCAGTGAGTCTTCGACTGGCATCACCGATAAAAAGCGTAATAATGCAATCATCGGTAACCCCTCTTCTGCAGCGTGAAAATAAGGACGCTCTCCTAAATGATCAGCGCTTAACCAACCATAAAATTGACTGTCATAAGTCAGACGTTTGATTAACGAACTGACACGTGCAACAGCAACTTTTTGATAACGAGACTGCTTAGTGGCAGCATACAACTCAATGGCAGCTAACAATGCACAGTAATCATCGATAATATTTTCAATACCATCATCTAGATAGGAAAGATTGTGCTCAACAAGATGCCAAAAACCAATTTCAGCTTTATGAAGATATAATTCACGCAATTCACAGGGAATTAAACTCGCACGTGCTAAAGAAGCAATCGCCATACCGCCCCCCATTCGCCACCCAGCTTGCCACTGACTATTTAAATATCCTGACTGCGTTTTGTAACTACAGATCATGCGCTTCTCGGGGTCATGGCTCCATTGATCAAACACAGTGGTATAGAAATAGCCCTGTTCATCTTGCATACGCGCTAAAAATTCAGCGCCATATAATATTTCATTTTTTAACGCTTCGCATTGGGGCGCGCTTAACAAAGGGTTTTCAAAGCTGGCCAACATATTCCACACCACCATTGGTGTTTGTTGTGGGTTCATATAATTAGCGTAGGAAAGATGACTCAGATATTTACTTTTATCACCCGAGGCATCATACCAACCGCCATGCACATCCACATTGTCTTTACGTTTATCACCATAAAAACCGATTGAACGATCTTTTTCATCCCACATATCCTGACAGCGTTGATTACTAAAATAACTTAATAACAGATCGAAACTTTGCTTAAAATGCGTCGAGTTTTTAATAACAAATGTCTCACTCTCAATCACCTCTGCCAAGCAATTAACGCGCATAATATATGACCCCTGCTGTTCAAATGCAGAAAAATCTAGAACGCTAAAATACCCCTGAGACCAGTTATCAACACTGCCAATATAATCAATGTAACCACTAAATTCGCATTTTAAGGTTTCACTATTTAGTAATTCAAACAGTACTTCTTGCTCAGCAAACAATGGACTTGTTTGTTGCAAAATAATTTGTTTTGGAGCGTTGCAGTCATAACCTAAATGATTAATTAATAACTTATTCATTTTCTCACCTATAGATATTCAAATTGGCGAATAAAGTGGTTTTTTCCAACTTCCACAATCGGCGCGTTCATATGCGAACACTCTCCAAATTTTCCACTGCATTTTTGTGAATAAACACAACCTTTTCCAAGTGGATCCCAAATATCTCGTAGTGGGTTTTTACCTTCCTTGATACGCTCTGCAATTGGTCGTTTAGGATCAGGAACTGAATCAAGTAATAAGCGTGTATAGGGGTGTTGAGGATTTTTGGCCAAAGTTTGGCTATCGCCCCATTCAACAATATGCCCCCGATAAAGCACCGCAGTTTCTTCAGCGAAATAACGCGCAGTAGCCATATCGTGAGTGATATAGAGAAACGCGATACCCATCTCTTCTTTGAGTTTTTGCAGTAGATCCAATACCCCGGTGCGTAATGATACGTCTAGCATTGAGGTAGGTTCATCGGCAAGAATAATATCGGGTTTAATTGCAAGTACACGCGCAATGGCAACACGTTGACGTTGTCCACCACTTAGCTCATGCGGATAACGAGCAGCCATCTCTTCAACAGGGGTCAACTCAACTAATGCTAATAAGCGATATATTTCATCCTGTATTGCTTGCTCACTGTCAAATTGATGGTGTAATTCAAGTGGCCGACGAAGGTGATAACCGATGGTTAAAGTCGGGTTAAGTGAGCTAAAGGGATCTTGAAAGATCATCTGCACTGCTTTTTGGTAATCACGGATCGATTGCTGGCTCTGTAGTTCAGTTGAGCAGATCCCTTTGTAATGCAATTCCCCTGCACTCGGTGGATAAACTCGCGATAAGATTCGAGCGCAAGTACTCTTACCACTACCAGACTCACCCACTAAAGCCATTGCACGGCCTTTACGTAATTTAAATGAGACATCATGCAATGCATTGAATTTTTTATGGCTAAACCACCCCTGTTTAGTTTTAAAGGCCTTATGCACTCCTTTTAATTCGAGTAACGGGGTTGCTTGTCGCTCTTCATCACTGATCGGCGTAAGCTTTTCTCCCTTTGCTTCATCTAAGGTTAAAAACGCATCACCTAACTGTTTAGTATATGCGTGTTCAGGGTTATCCCATACTTTGGCAGCGGGTGCTATCTCAAGTAATACGCCCTCTTTCATGACGCCAATACGATCAGCAAATTCAGCCATCATACTCAAATCATGGCTAATGAATAGTACGGCAAAGCCTAACTTCTCTTTTAACTCAAATATTTTCTCAATGATATCTCGTTGCACCACTACATCTAATGCAGTGGTTGGCTCATCCATAATAATCAGTTCAGGTTCAAGCGCCATCGCAAGCGCAATCCCGATGCGTTGGCGCATGCCACCACTAAATTGATGTGGAAACTCATTTAATCTGTCAGGATCTAAATCAACCATCATCATCAATTCTCGAGCACGAATCAACGCATCATCAGGTGAGATAGGTTTATGAGCTAGAATGGTGTCACAAATCTGCTCTTTAATACTAATCACTGGATTTAACGAGTCCATCGCGCTTTGAAATACTAAGCTGGTACAAGCCCAACGATAACAGCGAAGTTGATTTTCGTTATAACGCAATACATCATCGCCCTTAAACAGGATTTCACCATCAGTGATTAAGCCGGGTAAACTAGTCAAACGAGCAATCGCAAAAGCAATAGTACTTTTACCACAACCAGATTCTCCCGCTAAACCGAGCACTTCACCTGGGTGGATAGCAAAGCTTACTTTTTTAACAGCTTGCGATATTTCATTGCTACCGATGTAATGTATGGAGAGGTTTTTAACCTCTAAAATAGCCTGTTGCTGCAGGTGCTCTTTAGCGGACTGTTGCATCTCATCTGCATTAATAAGTGGATTATTCATAACTAGCAATGCCTCGACTGTTTAAAAATTTATTAATTTTACGAATTCCTTTTTTCGCGCCTAAGGCAGGGTTAGTTATCTGATCAACAGAAAAATTAATCATTACTAATGCAGCGCCTGTCCACATAATAGCGATTGCCTCAGGAAAAACTTCCCACCATGCACCTTGCTGAAGTGCTTGGTTACTTTCAGCCCAATGCAACATAGTTCCCCATGTCACAGCACTCGGATCTCCAATACCGATAAACTCCAGTCCCGCTTCCGCTAAAATTGCGTAAATGGTACCAAGTACAAAACCACCCACCGTTAAAGAGAGCATGTTAGGAAAAATCTGAACCAAAATTATCCGTAATCGGCTTTCTCCCATTAGCTCAGCAGCAGTGACAAACTCTTTCGTACGGATAGTCATGGTTTGTGTGCGTAAAACACGTGCCATCCATGCCCAGCCGGTGATAGCAAATACTAAGCCGATCACCATTGGACTTGCCCCCCCATCAAAAAAACTCGCTAATACAATGATTAACGGTAACCCCGGTATGACCAACATTACATTGGTAAGAAAAGTTAATATCTCATCGACTTTCCCCCCCATGTATCCCGAGGTCACACCAATCACTACTGCAATTAATGTTGATAACACACTCGCGACAAAACCTACGGTTAAAGAGGTTCGCCCACCATATAAAAGCTGGCTGAAAACATCTTTCCCCATACGAGTGGTCCCCAGTAAATGTTCACTGCTTGGTGGCTCATGAGAAGCACCCGAGCGACGGTAAGGATCATGAGGTGCTAGCACAGGTGCAAGTAATGAAATCAGCACAATAAACAGCAACATTAATGAGCCTATCGCACCTCGTTTATCAAGTACAAAAACACGTAATGGTGCAGGTAACCAAGTTAATTTGGGCTGTTTGCCCAGTTTCAAATCCGCAGATAATTGTTTAATACTCATCGTTAAGATATCCCTTTCGAAATGTTAAGCACCTGCATAACGCAAGCGAGGATCCAGCCATAAATTAAGCAGATCAGAGATGATATTTGCCACTAGAACACATACCGTTACAAGTAGCAGTTGGCTTTGAATAAAGGCGTAATCTCGTGATTGAATAGCAGCTAACGTAAACTTCCCTAAACCGGGGTAGTTAAAAACATATTCGGCGATGAAAGAGCCACCTAAGACATAACCAAAGGTCAGCGCTAATGACGTGATCTGTGGCAAAATGGCATTACGCGCAGCATAACGGTACATCACGCGACGCTGGCTTAATCCCTTAGCACGGGCCATGGTGATAAAATCTTGGTTTAACAAGTTAATCATGGTGTTACGCATACCAAGGTGCCAGCTACCGACTCCGATCACCACCAGCGATAACAGCGGAATAACTGCGTGATAAGCGACATTGCCAATAAATTCAAAGGTAAACCCTGGATCTAATGCAGGATCATGTGCTCTTCCTAGTGGAAACCATTCCAGTTCAATACAAAAACCATAAAACAGCAATAAACAGACAACCGGTTGGGTAAATGCATATAACATCACGTTAAAGGGAGTAAAAAAGGTATCGAAAAAACGCCCCTGACGCCATGCAGACTTAACCCCTAACATCATGCCTAATACAAAACAGATAGCGATTGAGATCCCCACTAAAAACAGTGTCCATCCCGCAGCATAAAAAAGTGTTTCCGAAACCGGAGCAGGAAAGTTGGTAGTTGAAATACCAAAATCACCGCTAAATATTTTTCCTAAATAAGCTAAATATTGGTCCCACAATGAACCATCAAAACCATAGGCTTTTTTAATCGCCTCCAGTGCTTCAGGGCTCATTTTACCTTTTAAACTAACGAACAGATGCGTCGCAGGATCACCCGGCATCCAACGCGGTAAAAAGAAATTAAGTGTGATTGCGACCCAAAACGCACTTAGATAAAAACCTAAACGGGTCAATAGAAACTTCATGTGAAACTCCAGTTGTATTAATCATTAATATATTGAGAAAGTAGAAGTTATAAATGTTGATAAAATTTAGTGACTCAGCGCTAAGTCATTTTGATTAAGTACAAGGCGAAAGCGCAGAGCTTGGTTTACCAAGTGAGCACTTTCAACGCAGTAATTAATCTAAAGAACAACGCGCCGAGTTATTAAGGGGTTATTTTTGATGCAGCTGTAATACATGGAACCAACGCTCAGGCGTTCCACCATGTACCATTGGTCGCACATATGGATTTTCCTCTGTTACCCATCCGGTAATGTTACGCGTTGAATATTCGTACCATTCAGGATTAGCAAACAGTGAGATAACCGGTAAGTTTTCAGCAACTATTTCATGCACTTTTCCAATCAAAGCTTTTTGCTCATCTAAATCAATGGTTTGTGTAAACTTATCAAGTTCAACCATTAATTCAGGCAAACGCATCTGATGCATCGCTTGAAAGCTTAATTTGGGTGGGTTCATATCCTTTGGGTTGAACATATCGTTGTAGGTTCCCCATGGCACAACATTAGAATGAGTCCACATAATGTAGGCATCAAAGTCACCCGTTGGCACAGCATCAAACCATGCATTTTCATCAGGTGTATGTGCACGTGCATTGATCCCGATATCTTGTAGGTTTTCAGAAATTTGCATAACCGAATTTACCCAGTCAGTCCAACCACTTGGTACCGATATTTTAAAGTTAATCGGCGTACCGTCGGCATTATCACGCCAACCATCACCATCAATATCCTTAATACCAGCATCATCTAATATCTTCATCGCAGCTTTAGGGTTGTATTCCATCAGATATTTATATTTAGCGAGATTCTCTTCGTTGTACCAAGACTTATAAAACTCACCAGTACCAATCGGATATTTTGTCGCCGTGGTTAATCCAAAGGTGGCAAACTCAACCAAATCCGTACGGTTAATGGCCATACTCATCGCTTTACGGAACTCAAGGTTATTAAAAGGCGCTTTAGTCGTGTTTAACTGCAAGTTTGTATTACCACCAGGCGATAACCAGAATTTATTATCTTTGGACTTTTTGCTGTAAGACTTGGTATCAGATAAGCCGACACCGAGCCAATCAACACGGCCTTTAGCAGCAGCTGCTAAGGCTTGCTCATTACCAGAGTATTGTGGGAATTTAAGACAATCTAAGTAAGGCTTGCCCTGTTGCCAATAGTTTTCGTTACGACAAACTTTAATAATTGAAGGTGTAAAGCGTTTAACATTAATAAAAGGTCCCGTCGCAACTGGGTTTTCATTACGGAAATTTTTAGGATCTTTGACATCTTTCCAAATATGTTCAGGGAGTGGGTACATTGCCCCTAGACCTAAGTAAGCAAGACCATTTGGTTTTTGTAAGTTAATGCGTACCTGATACTTACCCAATTTTTCAACTGAGGCAATATTGCCTTCGCCACTTGTTTCGTCGTACCACAATACGCCTTGCACATTATAAGCAGGAAATTTTTTAGCAAGTTCAACGGTAAACACGACGTCATCTGCAGTAAACTCTTCGCCATCAGACCACTTCACCCCTTCACGCAAATTAAAAGTGACACTTTTAAGGTCTTTTGCCACATCGTAGGAGGTCGCAAGAACAGGGATAGGTTTATCGGGGTGCATAATATTTGGGATCCACAGCGTCTCATACATAAAATCACGCGCATAATACTGCCCCACAGCATCGTTATAAGGGTTAAAATTGCGAACATGGGCATCTACTAATTTAGTGATCAACGTTAAATCACCACCTTGCTTTATTTGTGCCTTTTCGCTTTGTGCAACAACTGCGCTAGAAGTAGCAAGCCCCGCTAATAAACAACTGACCAGAACTGTTTTTTTCATTTTGACTCTCCATGTTTAATAAACTTGTTATATTCATAAAAAACAATATGTTAAAAGAATACGTCACTGTAATTCACACATTAATAGTGCATATTACATACTTAGTAAGTGCTTTTAATAAATAATGGGAACGAACCCATTTTTACATCGAGATAAATATCAATCAACTATCAGCAAGGCTATTTGTGAGTAAGATCGAATTAAAAACAGACAGTTTATTTGTGAAATGACAGGTTAAAAGCAAATATCAAATAAAAACAGCAAGTTAAAATGTAAAAATAAGAATGGGATCGATACCATTATTTAGCGTAAAATATACGCCTCATGAAGTATAGCTAAGGAAATGATATTTATTTCACAAATAGAAGATCGGCATCACAATATTAACCTCTCATCATCAATATATTAATAAATTAAAGCTTAACTTTAAATTTCAAATGTTTTTAGAATTAATAACTTAGCTTTAAAGCAGGTGAGTCGTACCGCTAAAAAGTAGCAAGCACAGTAGGTCTTGTTGATCTTTCGAGTTTATTTTTGCAACAATTTGTTGGCTATTTGCATCCATTGACTACGTTAATAGCAAGTAATACAAGGCTGAGCCTATGCAATGCAGTTATTCCAGATTAATAGGAGAAAACACAGTAAAGTGCTCAACAAGTATTGCGCTGCGGTTTCAACACAATACGTATTGCATTAGGTTATTTTACTACGCGACAAAGCACATAATGTAAACCCCAAAGTGCTTTGATTTGTTTGAATTAAATCATGTTGATTGACACATAATCTCTATCTCTTCAATCAAGTTTTCAGGCTTTACAGAAGGAGAGTATCGCTTTATCTGGCTTGCACCAGGTGAAACCAAAAACTTTGTAAAGTTCCATTTTATTTTTTCACTGCCAAATATCCCAGGCGCTTGACTCTTTAAGTATTGAAATATTGGGTGAGTATGCTGACCATTTACCGCTACTTTATGGGCAATATCAAAACTAACACCAAAATTTAATTGGCATACCTGTGTCATACTTTGATCAGTTTCTGGCTCTTGTTTGAAAAACTGATCACAGGGAAAGGCAATCACAACAAGTCCTTGCTCATGAAATTTTTCATGCAAATTTTGTAAACCAGTAAATTGCGATGCCAATGCACACTGAGTTGCACTATTCACAATCAAAAGAGTTTTATCTCGCCACTGCGCTAAGGTATTTTGCTTTCCTGCAATGAGAAATTCTGAGTCATAAAATGTTGCCTTCATAAACCTTCCTAACTAGTTGATATATAATTGTAGATCACGCTTGCCAATAACCAATAAAATAAACACACTAGGCTTTGTCTAATGGTTTTGTTAGTGCATTTCCATTACTTATAGTGGCAATACGAAAAGGAAGTCAGATGACGATCACTAATCCGATACAAATAACTATCGACGCTCCATCATTAACTAATAACCGCTTAGGTGATAAGTTACAACGTGAAGTGCTCGTTTATTTGCCGCCTAGCTATCAAGCATCAACAACGCGCCACTATCCTGTCATTTATTTGATGCATGGTTTTGGTGGTAATGCCAACGCATGGTTCAGTGATGAGATACCACTACACGAAATAGCAGATAGCTTAATCGAGCAGGGAAAGATCAACGAGATGATTATCGTTGTACCAGAAAATAGCACGCGCCAAACCTGTAGCGCTTACCTTAATTCACCTATCCAAGGAAATTGGCAAGACTTTATCTGCCATGATTTAATCAACGCCATTGAAGCTAAATTTAGGTGTCAGCAGGGGTGGGAAAATCGTGCCATTATTGGCCATAGCTCAGGTGGCGACGCAGTTTTAAAAACACTGTTTTTATCACCTAATGTATTTAAACATGGTTTTGCGATGAGCGCCCCTAATATCAAGCCCACCTCTTTGATGGAGCTTAAAGAGTTTTACGATGCGCATTTTGAGTCTCTGCAACAGGCTTCGTTAGGAAAACTTGCTATAGAAAATTTAGATATATGGGCACATATCCTATTAAATAACTTACAAATCACACTACCAGAGAGTAATAACCCACCTTTATTCTGTAAATTTCCACTTAGCGGCTTAGACTGGCAAGTCTTGATTAAAGGGACACACTTAGGTAATTACCAGCGCTATGGTAACAATTTAAGTGAAGTTAATTTAGCGTTCGATGTCGGTTTGAAAGAGTATTTTATACAAGATAGTCATGATTTATTTGAACTGCTTCAAACGGATGGACACAAGGTGAAACTGATTGAGTTTGATGGTGGGCATGTTGATCATATTGCCAAAAGCATGCTTTATGTTTTAGCGTTTATCAGTGAGTGTTTTAGTGCAGAGTATTAAATAACCTCCGTTCTAGATAGACAAAGCGATACAGTAACTTCCGCGAAACTTTACCTGAAATTATCTAATGACAACTCATTGTTGCCACGATAATTCGCCTTCAATTATGCAAAACAAACGACACTCTATATTAAAAATCAACACTCTCTGACTCAAAATACTATTACGTTTCCATTAACCAAAATTAAGGTTAAATAGCCATTTTCCGTTGCGTAAAATGGCTATTTATAAACAACAGTAGAGAGTCAAAACTTATTACTCCTACTTGAAGTTACTTCAGTGAGTTTGTTGGTATTGATTAACCTGCTCAATACGATCTTGAGTTCTGGGATGAGTAGATAAGAAGTCGGTTATCTTTCGCTCTTGATTGCCCTGCTCATCACTTTCATAATGGTTTGATAATAGCAACATTATTTCAGCAAAGGTTGCTACTGGAATATTTGATTGCTTTAACATCTCCAATGCATATTTATCTGCCTCAAGCTCAAACTCTCTCGAATAAGCCAAATCAACGACTAGCGTGGGAATACCAGTGAGCATATCCACACTATCAATATCACCCGTTATTAGAAACACCGCTAATGTGATCATCGAATCCTGCAATATACGCCGAGTAATATGTTTATGCTTTAAATGGCCTAATTCGTGAAAAAGGACCGCAACTAATTGCTGATCATTATCAGCCAATTTTACAAGCTCGTCGGTAAAAACGATATCACCGTTTGGAAGTGCTAATGCATTGGCATCCATTCCGGAGCGAAAATGTACAGTTGGATGAAGCATTTCATGATCTTGTAAATAAGGTTTAAAAAATAAGTGCAATTGTTGCTGGCGTGTAGTCGATAATTGCGAGGGCTCTAATATCGTCGCATCTAATACTTCAAGACTTGAAGATAAATGTCCTTCAACATACTCAGGCATTTCAAACGCAATTGTTTTGGCAGCATGGGGAATGCCATGCACCGCTAATGCCCATATAAAAACAATCACAGAAAGTGTAAAGCAGATAACGCTAACAAGGTTATGTTCTAGTTTATGCACCAGTGAAAACGGAAAGCCACCTTGCTTTATTAATTTGCTCAGTTGCTCAATCTCTTCATGTTCTTCACTGATGAACAAGCCAGATTTACCCAATGAAACCTCCCTTGGTGTATTACCAAGCGCGGCTTCTATGTTGATATCAGCGCACTCAATCGAGATAGATTGCTCTTCTGTAAGCAGTGAAAAACCACTGCTATTTTGAGATTGAAGCGTCGCATCTACGCGTTTAGCACTTTGACCATCAAGGTAATAACCGCGTATTGTTAACATGCAAAGTTTCCTTTTTTAAGCAAAGTCAAAGACTTGCCCCATCTCTTCACCTAATGCACTGACATTTTCTTCTTCAGCTGCAGAGAAGTCATCAAGGTTACCGTTTACTTTCATAACTATATTTTCGCTTAAGTATTTGGTCATACGTACTTTAGCGGCTGGCGCATAAAGGCCAACAGTTAACATGATTAATAACATATTAATCAGCATTACTTTAAAATAACCTGCGATGGTCAACTCACAATCAAACTCGTGCTCAACCAATGCAAGTTTCTGATAAAAAAGATTTGTTGTAGACACTAAGAAAAATAGAATCATGGCAAAATAGAAGATCATCGCTACTAATGGCCCAACAGCAAGTAAGAATGCGTCAGGTAAAATAAGGCTTACAATTCCGCCAATAATGGCCGCAATAACCCCAAAACCAAGCATCATTAAAAATATCATGCCGTAATCTTTATAAGTGGCATTAAATTTAAAAGGGGAAGTCCCGTAGGCACTATTATTAACCACATATTGATTCATTTTTAATATTGCCATTGGCATTAAAATACCAAAGGTTAACATGCCTAAAATTGGCCAAACAAATAGCACCATAGCAGCTCCACCGTAACTACCTTTAAAACGAAATTGAATGTTTTTATAGGCTGACATACGCATTTTAAATGCCAGTGATTGATTATAAAAATAAGGCATCAAAATAAAGAGCGCGAGAACAAAGACAACCACTAAATCAGGTGAGTAAGTAGCGGCTGCAAAATAAAGGCCTAATGCTATCAAAGCAATTATGCGCCCTTTTAAGATAGCAAGAGGCTCAGCTAAATACCTGAAATTGTTATCATCTAAATAAAGGTTAGAGTGAAAATATTTATTGTTGCGAACGGTTGCCCAGGCAGAGTAGATGCCTAATGTAGCAATAGTGAGCAGTACATTTACAATCCATATTTTAAAGTATTCGCTCCCATCCCCATTGAATCTAAAAGGCGCGATTGAAGTAGAGGCGCTATTGCTCTCGTTGGTCATATCTGTCATAAAAACTTCCTTGATAAAATAAATTTAAGTGAATGAATAAAAATGTTTTTGCCCTGTTTTAGGGGATCTTTAGTCGCAGTATCTACCTAAACGATAACAATCAATGATTGAAACTAACCAAAGGGCCGCAATTGCGATCGTCATAAAAGTATGAATTTCAGATGAGAATGCGCCAGGTGTAGTTCGAATTTGGATAATTAACCCATTAATATCAGTGGGAATTTGTCCGCTACTTACAATCTGCTGCGAGATAGTTAATGCTTTTTGCAGTGAATCGTAAATAATCAAAGCGAGTAAGGAGAAAGATAGGGTAACGAAGCTATAACCACGTAATAAATTTCCAACGAGAAAGTAACCTGCCCCAGGAAATATACAGCCAGAAAACAGTGCTGCTTTTTTAGATAATTGCATTACGCAGTCCATGATAAAATTGAACGCGAATTATAAATCAATTTAAGAACACAAAAAAGACACAAATATCATTATTTTAAAATAAAAAATTTACTTTTTATGGTGGGTAAATTAGCCAAAAAAAGCCCTAAGTAGATAATCTACATAGGGCTTTTAAGCTATAATTTCAGTTAAATTATAGTGCTAAGAATTGCTTGACTTGGTTAACAATACCTTCTGCGATAGTTTGGTTTTCCATCTCAGAGAAAATACGTAACAGTGGCTCAGTACCTGAGAAACGAGCAATCACCCAACCGCCATTTTTAAAGTAAACTTTAAGGCCATCAGCGTAACTTACTTTTTCAATTTCGTAAGCAAAGTCAGGCAATGATTTTTCTACGTAGATCTTGTTGTAAACGATCTCTTTTTGCTCAGCTTTAAAAGTACAGTCGCCTTCAGCAGTATATGAGTAACCGTAGATATCGTAAATTTCATCAAGTAGCTCAGATATTTTCTTACCTGAAACAGCAATCATCTCAACTAAAAGCGAAGCTGCAAATACACTGTCTTTACCTTTGATGTGGCCACGAATCGTTAAACCACCAGAGCTTTCACCACCGATTAATGAGTCATCTGCTTCCATTTGCGAGCTGATATGTTTGAAACCAACCGGAACTTCAAATGATTTTTGACCGTGATCCGCTGCAATCTTATCTAAAATATGAGTAGTTGCGATATTACGTACTACAGAGCCAGTCTGTTTTTTATATTTAAGCAAGTAGTAGTAAAGTAATATTAAGATTTCATTTGGATGAACAAAGTTACCTTTTTCATCGATAATACCAATACGGTCAGCATCACCATCAGTGCCGATACCTACATCATAACCACCGTGAACAACAAGGTGTTTAAGCTGGTAAAGCGTTGCGGCAGAAGGTGAAGGCATCATGCCACCAAACGATGGGTTCTCACCATCATTGATAACATCAACGTCACAACGGCCTGTAATTAGCACTGTTTGTAATGCATTTTTAGCCACACCAAACATTGGATCAATTAATACACGTAGGCTTGCTTGTTTGATCGCTTCAACATCTAATAATGCTAATACTGAATCAACAAATTCGTTCATTGGATTGATGACAACCACTTTGCCTGCTTCAACTGCTTTATCAAAATCAAGTGCTTTAATATCACCTGATTGAATGTTCGCCATTTGTGCTTCAATTTTTTCAGTGATCACTTCATCAGCATCACGACCACCTTCGATGAATACTTTAATACCATTGTAATCATGTGGGTTATGTGAAGCCGTGATACATGCAGAATAGATACAACCCATCTCTTTAGCTTTGTACATTACGATAGGAGTTGGTACGAAACGATCGATGAAACTAACTTTAATACCATTTGCAGCTAATACTTCCGCAAACCATTTTGATGCTTTATCTGAAAGAAAACGACGGTCATAACCAACAACAAAGCCCTTTTCTTGTGCACTTTCGTTAACCATGATATTTGCGACAGCTTGTGCAACTAGACATACATTAGCTTTAGTAAACTCATCACCAATAATCGAGCGCCAACCACCTGTTCCGAACTTAACCATTTTAATCTCCGTATTTTTTATAAACAGCTTTTGAAAAGCTTTTTTGAATAGTCTCTACTGACAAAGGGAGCCGAAGCTCCCTAAAATCAATTGCAATTACGCACTAGTATCATTCGAGTACAAGGCAGGTGATTGACGTTTATATCCGCATAAACATCAGCGCCTAACGCCGTAATCGATTGATACAGCAAGTAATTAGCCCATAGTCACGATTACTTCGTTAACAGAACCCGCAGCTTGTACTGGGATTGCACCTTCAACTTCAACGCCGTTTAATGTAATAGATTTAACACCTTTACTTACATTGCTTGGATTTTTAACTTCAATGTTGAATGTTGCATCACGCCATTTACGTGAAACTTCAAAACCAGGCCAGTCAGTTGGAATACATGGATCAACGATTAGGCCGTCAAAGCCTAAACGCACACCTAGAATAAAGTTAGTTACCGCGAAGTAAGCCCAACCAGAAGTACCTGTTAACCATGGGTGGTTAGCACGACCGTGGTCTTGATGATCACGACCCATAATGAACTGTACGTATGAGTAAGGTTCAACAACACGTTGATCCATATTCTCATTTTGGTTGTAAGGGTTAAGTGCATCGTAGAACTTCATTGCACGATCACCACGACCTAATTTAGCTTCAGCTACCCAAGCCCATGGGTTTGGATGCGAGAAGATAGCACCGTTCTCTTTAACACCTTGGTATACACGCGTTACAAAACCGATGTCATCATTTGGTGTTGAGAATGAAGGTGAGTTTAGGTGTAGACCGAACTCTGAGTATAAGTGCTCATCAACACTGTCCATTGCACGCTCACCACGTTCTTGAGAAACCGCACCAGACAATACAGCAAGTGTGTTTGACTCTAAGTGAACGCGACCTTCAGTTTGTTGTGCAGTACCAATTTTGTCGCCATCTTTAGTTAGACCACGGATGTACCAACCACCCTCGTCATCCCAAAGTACTTCTTCACACGCTTTTTGCACGCCTTCAGCCATTGCAGTGTATTTAGCAACGTCATCTTCTTTACCTAAGTGCTTAGCAAGTTCTAAAAACTCCTGCAGTGCCCAATAATGTAGGAAAGAAACCATTGATGACTCACCGCCACCTAGGTTTAGACAGTCATTCCAGTCAGCACGTAAACCTTTACAGATACCTGTTTGGCCGACGTATTCAGCAGAGAAGTCTAACGCTGCTTTCATATGGTCATATACTGTTGCTTCACCGCCGTTAGCGTAAGGAATTACTTCGTCAAAGAAGCTATCTTCGCCAGATTCCATTACATATTTACAGATTGTAGGTACGATCCATAAATGGTCATCAGAACAGGTGTCTTCGATACCGTGGATTTTGTCATCATCAGATGGCGTTGGTACAACTGTTGGAGATTTAGATGGTACAACGTCTGCTTTTTCTGGATCGAACCAATCTGGATCAAATAGGTGTAAACCGTAACCTTCTTTAACTTGACCACGTAATAAGTCAACTAAACGCTTACGTGTCATTTTCGGGTTAGCATGCGGTACTGAGATAGCGTCTTGCGCTGTATCACGGTAACCAAGACCTGTACGACCACCTACCTCAATAAACGAAGCGAAACGCGACCATACAACACATGTTTCAGCTTGGTATAACGTCCACGCATTGATCATTGAATCAAGACCCGCGTTTGGTGATTTAACTTGGAATTTGCTGCAACGCTCTTCCCAGTGATCAAGAATACCTTGGAAAGCAGCATCTACATTTGCTAAATCTTGGTACTTCTTACGTAAGCGATCGCCGTTACCTTTACCTAGACCAAGTACAAATGCGAAACGTACTTTTTCGCCTGGCTGGATAACAAATTGCTTGTGAAGTGAACCACAGTGGTTGTTACACGTTTGCGCAGAGTTAGAACATTTACCATTTTCAACTGCAATTGGATTTGCTTCGTCACGGTAACGACCTAAGAATGCATCACGTTGACCATCGTATGAATCAGGATCAAACGTAGATGCTAGGTAGTAGAAACCTTCAAAGTCATCGGTATTGTAGTAAAGGTCGTATTCTAAAACGCCATCATTGTATGAAGTACCCGCAGAGTACAAAGACATCTGGTGGTTTTGATTATCAGACTGGATGTGTGAGAAAGAGAACTCAACAAAAGAGAATGCAGAGATAGTACGTGGCTTATCACCCGTATTTTCAATAGTAACATCCCATACTTCTGCGTCTTCGCCTTTTGGTACGAATAATGTTTTAGTCGCAGTGATACCATTGTATTCACATTTAAATTTAGAGTAAGAAAGACCGTGACGAACTTCGTAGTTCGCTTCGTCTAAGCTCTTAGCAACAGGCTGCCATGAGATTGACCAGTAATCACCAGTCTCGTCATCACGAAGGTAAACGTAATGTCCAGGGCGGTCAAATGACGCGTTTGGACGGAATTTAGTTACACGATTGTACTCTGGAGAGTTGTAGAATGAGTAACCACCTGCATTATGAGAGATAACCGTACAGAATTTTTCAGTACCTAAATAGTTCGTCCATGGCGCTGGTGTGTCAGGACGCGTTATTACGTACTCTCTGTTTGCATCATCAAAAAAACCGTATTTCATTGTATTTCCTTACATTGTTATGAAACATTTTTACTTACAAAATTAAATTTATGTGCACAATTTATAGATATATGATTATCTCGTAAAACGTTGTTTGCAGGTAAATATTTACCTTTACCCGCTACAATTAAAACTTTCTATAATTGATTTTATTACGCTCAAAATAGGGCTTTTGTGCCTGTAAACGGGCACAGAAATCCCCCCAGTTTTTATCCTGCGTAGCAGACCAAGCCACTTCGGCAGTCGCTAATAGACGGGGGAAAAACATATGATCAATACGATCTTGTGTTAATACGACCTCTGACCATAATGCGCACTGTACGCCCATAATATGCTCACGCAGTGGGTCATCACTTTTTAGATCAGCTAACGGTTCATAACCGTAAGCCTGTTCAAGTGGCAATGTACCAGCCCAATCAACACCTAGCTCTTCGGGCGCAAAGTCTTGCACGATATCAAAGTAGGTATATTTACTTGGTTGCATCACTACGTCAAAACCGCGGTTAACACACTCAAGAGCAGCCTCTTCACTTATCCAAGAAAAGATAACTGTATTTTTACTTACTTTATCGCCAAACTTGACCTCTTCCCAGCCAAACATACGTTTGCCATTGCTTTTTATTCTATTTTCGACATGACGCAATAAATGCCCCTGTAATTCCATCTCTTCACTGTAACCATGCGCTTTCATGAGGGCTTGACACTTAGCACTTTTTTCCCATACACCTTTAGGTACTTCATCTGCACCGATATGAATATAAGGTGAAGGGAATAGCGCACAAACTTCATCAATGACCGCATCTAAAAATTGATAAGTCCCCTCTAGAGCTGGTGATAACACATTATCTGTATAAGCTTGTATGCTACGATATTCGGATTTGTCATCCGTATCAACCAGCAGTTCTGGCAATGATTTAATAGCTGCACGACAATGACCAGGGATATCAATTTCAGGCACAACTGTAATACCACGTTTGGCCGCGTACTCAATCACCTCTTTAACTTCTGCTTGACGATAGTAACCACCGTACTTTTCAGTTAAATGTGAAAATTGTGCTTCTAACGCAGTGCCTGGACCACGCCAAGCACCAATATCGGTTAATTGTGGGAAAGCATTTATCTCTAAACGCCAGCCTTCATCATCAGTAAAGTGCCAATGAAAGTGGTTTAATTTAAAGTGTGCCATTTGATTGATTAAACGTTTGACCGTCGCAATAGAGTGAAAATGGCGAGAACAATCAAGCATTAAACCGCGATAATCAAAACGTGGTTTATCCTTAACTTCCACACAGCTCAAGAAATACTGTCCTTCGCTATCGGTTTTCACTAATTGTAATAAGCTTGCAACAGCATGAATAAAACCAGACTCAGAAGAAGCCTCAATATCAATTGCCGTATCACTTACAGTCAGTTTGTATTCTCCCGCTTGTAACGATTTAGCAAAGTTGAATTCAAGATTCGCATCACAACTGGTTGCCGGCGTTAATTGCGCTGCATAACGGAGCTCATCAACTAACCAATGGCTAGCCAACTTTGCCTGTTCACAACTTACAGTAAACGCCAACATGTCAGCTAATTGAAACTGCCCTTGTTGAACTGTTAATTGATTTACTTTTGGAATTAACGAAATGTCAGCAGCTTTAGTCGTTATTTTATCAACAGGCTTTACATCTGGAAGTTGTAGTGTGATCTGTGAAACACTTAATGGATGATGTGTTACAAAATTATCTTGGGCACTACTGATATAACCTTCACGTACACCACATTCATAATTAGTGAAAGGCGCAGACTTAATTGTAAAAGTGATTTGATAATAATCACCCGCTTTGATCACTTCATTTTCGCTTGGCGTAATTTTGGTAAACGTACCAATTTGTTCGACATGACCTTTGCTCATTGACTCAGGGAAAATAAAGCGAGCAAAGTCTAAGGTTAGCAACCAATCTTGTAATGGCGCATCAGTTAAATTATGCAGTGTTAACTGTATTAAATTGTCTTTGCTGTTTAAGACAGCAATATCAAGTGAGAAATTTTTCATATAAGCCTATTAATACAAATTATGTTCAGGATTTCCGGCCATCATCAATGCACCGTTCATCGCATCACCCTGTGGTTGCACTAACCATTCTCTTACCGTTGGCTCTAACCAATCGACAATACGCTCACCAATACTGCCCATCAAAGCAATTTTATTTGCTCCACGTTTATGAAGGGCCAATAAAAACATATCGATATCTTCAGCGCACTGCTTAAGAAGATTAACTGCAACACGATCACCTGCTTTAGCATATTTAAAAATAGCGGGTGAAAATTGTCCATAATCACAAGGTCTTGCTGATTTAGACCAATCTACTATCTGATCAAGGTCGTTATTAAAATGATCAAGTACATGATCGACTAACTCGGTTCGTGCCTTAATACCATCATAAGCAAGCAGTACATGTTGGATAAGGCGCAAACCAGTTACCGCTCCACCGCCTTGATCAGAGATAGGAAACTCTCGACCACCAACAATATATTGTTCGCCCTCTTTGATTAAAATACCACAGGAGCCAGTACCAGCAATCATGATTGCACCATCTGCTCCATTATGTGCGCCTAAGCAAGCGCCATACGCATCAGTATTCAACGTTAAGCTCGCAAAAGGGTGTGGTAGTTTCATAAACTCAAGCCAAGCTGATTTTTGCTCTGCCCCTGCAAGCGCTAACCCTACATGCATATCTTTAAAATGAGATTCAGTTAAACCTGCTTGTCGACTAGCAAGCAATATTGCTTCAATAATTGAATCCATGGCAACTTGTACACCTAATAAAATATTGGCGCTACCTGTTTTTGCATCGCTTAAGACTTCACCTTTTGCGTTACAAATACGTGCACGGCAAGATGTACCGCCACCATCAATTCCAACTGTCCATTCTGTCATCGTAAACCTCACTCTTTTGCTGGTAAATTATACTTAATAGTAAACTACAAAACAAAGAATGGGAACGTCCCCATTTGTTTTATTCTACTCAACATTTAGCTCAAACTAGCCAATGGAAACTGTTGAATATTGTGCCATGATCGCGAGTAAGAACCAACCACCATGGGGGATCCACTGTTCACCCCAACGCCAATTTTGCAACATATCATCAGCTTGGTCTTGTGGCTTAAACGCAATATCTGACTCATTATCAAAACCACTAGTAATACCGTTACATACACCACCTTTAGCATTAAAGAAGCCAAGATCTGGAAGATAATCGGGATTGTTATAACCCACACCATCAAACATACACATGTCATACGGATTTAAACCGACAATCCAATTTAAAGCTGACTGGGCATAAGCGTCGAGCGAAGTAATAAGTTGTTCATCAGTTAGGTGTTTTTTACTTAAATGCACCATTGAAGCTAAAGAGCCTAAACGCGCATTTTCGCCTTGCCACCAATAACCACTCTCATTGTTATGACTGATGAAAAAAGCACTACGTTTTGTTTCATTGACACCTTTAACATATTGCCTTGGGTAATCAAATGGGTTGAAAACTTCACTGCTGATCGATAATTCAAATTTTAATGCATTGGTAATCACTTGAATTGTATTTTGTTGCAATTCAACGTCGTCTTCTATCTCAACGTATTGACTTAATGCAATAACAGGAAGGCCAGCTTCTGCCGCATGGAAGTAGGGACGAGAGCCATCACTATTGGCAGCCCAAAAATGCAACTGCTGTTCATCGGATTTCTGACGAAGTGTTAGTTTATCAGCCCATAATCGAGCTTGTTGTAAGTATTTTTGGTCTGCACTACTGCTATACAACTCAACAGTAGCCATCAAAGCACAGTATTCATCGATAATGTTAGCGACACCGTCATTGCAATAAAGATGATTATGTTCAACAAGATGCCAATAAGCTTTTTCAGCAGCGTTTAAATACTGTTCAGCAGTAAATTCACCACCAGTGGGTCTTCGGTATGCAACGGCAAGCGCAGCGATAGCAATTCCAGCACCTTGACGAAATGCAGCTTGGTAATCTTCGGTTTTATCACCTGATTGCCTTTCATAGGCGCATAATTCACGCTGCGTGGGATCTTTGCTCCACTTATCAAAAACCGTAGTGTAGAAATAACCGCTTTCACTTTGCATACGCATAATGAAGTCGGCACCAAAAATGGCCTCTTCTTGTAAGCGTACGACTGAATATTTAGCAAATTCGTTGTTATTTTTAAGCAGGTCTAAACCTTTAAACATATTCCATACAATCATAGGGATCTGCTGTGGGTTCATGTAATTAGCAAAAGAAAGATGACTAAAATATTTACTTAAATCACCTGAAGCATCATACCAGCCGCCATGCACGTCTACTTTTTTATCACTTCCTAAAACTAACGCTTGATGATCATGCTTATCGTAAATGCCACCACAACGTTGCCCTTTGAAATAATGTAAAAGATCAGAAAAGCAGTGCCCCATTAAAAGGCCAGTCCCTATTTCAAAAGAGTGAGATTGAACATTATCAAGACGTAAAAAATAGTGACCAGCAGTTTGAAAATCAGAGAAATCAATGAGGTAAAAATAACCTTGTGACCATTGGTCGACAGTGCCGGATGATAAAATGGGAAGATGTTGGATTGCTTCTCCGCTAGTGGCGGATACTAATTCTATTTGCGAGATGTTTAAACGTGTTTCAGTTTGCAGAACTGCTTGCTTTGCCCCAACACATTCATAACCGATATGATTGGTAAGTAATTTCACTTAACCCCCTAAAAACATCCCCGAGTATTTACTCGGGGATAACTAAATCACCACTCTAAGGAGAGTTGAGTGGTGTATTCAACTACTGATCGTGCAAATGACAACGCACAAAGTGGTTTTCTGCAAGTTGTGTTACACCAGGTAACTCATCTTTACAGCGTTGTGTTGCATGTAAACAACGACCAGCAAATGGACAACCGATTGAATCTGGCGTCCAAAGTGGGATTTCACCCTTATTACCTTCAAGCTTGCTATGGATAGATTTGCTTGGATCAGGCACAGCAGAAACAAGAAGCTGCGTATATGGATGTTGTGGACGATGAATGATTTCATCTGTATCGCCCCATTCAACCATGTGTCCTACGTACATTACACATAAATCTTCAGCGATGTAACGTGCTGTTGCGATATCATGCGTGATGTAAAGTAATGACATTTTACGTTCAGACTTCATCTCTTCCATTAGGTTTAGTACACCTGCACGGATAGAAACGTCAAGCATTGAAGTCGGCTCATCGGCTAATACAACCTCTGCACCTACTGCAATATTTCGCGCTAAGTTAACACGTTGACGCTGTCCACCTGACAGCTGATGCGGGAACTTGGCAGCCGTTTCTTTAGCAGGGTTTAAACCAACTTGCTCAAGCAGATCGTAAATACGCTCTTGTAGTTCTTTATCGTTACCCGGTGTTACTTTTTTGTGAATCTTTAACGGGCGCGCAATATGATGGAATATATTATGCGTTGGGTTTAAAGAACCAAACGGGTCTTGCCATACCATTTGAACACCTTCACGGTATTTCATTAGGTCAGCGTGCTTTTTAATTGTTTGAATGTCGCGACCACGGTATAAAATTTCACCGCTCGTTGGTGCATACATTTTTGCAATCATCTTCGCGATAGTTGATTTACCAGATCCTGATTCACCTACTACCGACATACCGCGACTTTTGTACATTTTGAACGATACATCATTAGATGCACGCATCATTGGCTGTTTTAAAGCGTTACTGCTGACCTTGAAATCTTTTATGATGTTCTTGCCTTCAATCAGTAACTCGCCATATTTTTCACTCATAATTTTTTCCTTCTAAATCCGATGGTCTGTCTACGCTGTTTCAACTTCAACGAACTTGATTGCTTCACCTGCTTTCGCTAAATGACAGTTAGACATATGTCCAGCTTCAATTTCGCGTAGCGGGTTAGCGGTAGTACGGCAAACTTCTTCAACACGTGTACAACGTGCTTGGAAGCGACAGCCAGTTGGAATATCTAACAGATTCAGTGGATTACCAGGAATACCAATTAATTCTGCTTTAGGCCCAGTTAACGATGGGAAAGAGTTACCTAAACCATGTGTATATGGGTGATACGGATTTTTCAAAATATCTTGCGCACTTGCCACTTCGATTAGCTGACCAGAATACATGATGCCGATACGGTCTGAGAACTCTACCATTAATGATAAATCATGCGTAATGAATAGAATTGAGAAACCAAACTCTTCTTTTAGTGCGTAGATTTTTTGTAGAATTTCACGTTGTACAACAACATCAAGTGCCGTTGTTGGCTCATCCATAATGATTAGTTTTGGATTAAGCGCTAAGGCAATCGCGATAACCAAACGTTGACGCATACCGCCTGAAAATTGGTGCGGGTAATCCGTTAAACGATTTGGATGGATATCTACAATTTGTAATAACTGTTCAGCGCGTTTAACTGCTTCATACTTATTTTTATTCGTATGGCGCATGATAACGTCGGTGAACTGATCAACGATTGGAATTACCGGATTCAATGCATTCATTGCACTTTGGAATACCATCGACATTTGGCTCCAACGGAACACAGTCATCTCACCATCGCTCAGTTTCATGATGTCATTCATTTTGCCATCATCATCGGCAAAGAATACTTCACCGCCACTAATAAATGCGGGTGGCTTATGTAGACGCATTAAAGCAAATGCAATCGTTGATTTACCACAGCCAGACTCACCGGCTAGACCGAATACTTCGCCCTTACCAATATCAAAGCTTACGTTATTTACAGCTCTTACATCGCCCGCTGCGGTGATGTAGTCAACACAAAGGTTGCGGATTGAAATTTGTGGAGTAGTCATTATTTTGCATCCCTTGCTAAGTCTTTTTCACCAGGAAAGTGTGGCGCTTCAGCTTTTACATGAGCGGCACGTGCTTTTTGATCTGCTTTTTGCATTTTTGCAAAACGTTTCATACCAGGGTTTGAACGTAGTTGTGGATTCGCAATTTCATCTACCGCGAAGTTTAACAGTGCAAGACCAATCGAAAGTGTAATCAGTGCACCACAAGGTGCCATTAATTCCCACCATGCGCCAATCAACATTGAAGATGATGTTTGTACGTTATACAGCATGATTCCCCAACTGATTGTACCTGGGTCACCAAGACCTAAGAACGAAATAGTTGCTTCCATCATGATTGCATACATTACAGAACCGATGAAACTTGCACCTACGATAGAGATAAGGTTTGGTAGTATCTCGATAAAGATAATACGTATACGAGACTCACCTAATACTTCAGCAGCTTTTACAAACTCTTTTTCACTTAAAGACATTGTTTGAGCGCGTATTACACGTGCGCCCCATGCCCAGGATGTGAAACCAATAATCAGAGCAATGGTTAAAGGTCCCGCTTCACCGATGAAAGCAGCTAGTACAAATAGTAATGGGTATTGTGGGATTACTAACATGACGTTCATTGCAGCTGATAAAATATCATCAACGCGTCCGCCAAAGTAACCAGCAGAGATACCGATAATTGTCGCTAAGAAACATACAACGATACCAGCACCAAAACCTACCGCTAGTGATACACGTGCACCGTATGCAAGCTGTGACCAAATATCGCGGCCCATACGTGATGTACCCATAACATGCTCAGCTTTTTTCGACATTAACATAGTACGTTTGTCATTTGCTAAGTTAGTTGCAACCCAACCATCCGGAGATGCTTGTGCAATTTTAACAACCATACTTGGGTACTCATGTGGTTTACCCGTACGCTTGTCTGGAACGTGACCAGTAATTAATGGCGCGAAGACAGCCATAAAGATAAACGTAAATAGAATAATTGAACCAAATAACGCTTTATTGTTATTTTTCAATATATTAATAATACCTTTCATAGTTTTATGCTCCCTTACGAAGGCGAGGATCTAGCAATACATAAAGCATGTCCGCTAGTAAGTTGAAGAACAACATAAACAATGTCATAACTAGTAACTGACCTTGTAGTACCTGATAATCACGTGCATTGATTGCGTTTAACAGTACTGTACCAAGACCTGGGTAGTTAAAGATGATTTCAATAATCATTTGACCACCGATTGCCATACCGAGTGACATAGAAAGTGCAGTTACACTTGGTAGCATTGCGTTACGTGCAGCGTAGTTAAATACAACACGGTTTTCGCTTAGGCCCTTACCTTTTGCCATGGTGATGTAATCTTCACCTAACAAGTTAATCATGTTGTTACGCATTGCGATTAAGAAACCACCAACTTGTACAATCGTTGCACCAAGTAATGGTAAAACAGCATGGTAAGCAACATCTTTAATAAAGGTCCAGCTAGTCCAGTCAGGTGTTACACCAGGAGTATATGCGTAACTAGTCGGGAACCATCGCAGACTAATTGCAAATACAAAGAGTAACAACATTGCTGTTACAACCTGAGGTACCGCTTGAATAACCAACATACCAGGGGAGAAAATGGTATCGAACTTACTGCCACGTTTCCAAGCAGCAAAAATACCTAAGATAGAACCCATCGTGAATGACAATAGTACCGCACTACCAGCTAAAAATAGTGACCAACCAACTGCATTCCCCAGTACTGTATTTACTGATAGTGGGTAAAATTGTACTGAAACACCTAAGTCCCAGGTTAAAACACTTTTTAAGTACATACCAAATTGTACATAAAGAGGACCATCTACAAAGCCTAGTAGCTCTTTCATCGCTGCAATACGCTCAGGCGTTACCTGTACAGTTGCATTCGCGAACATCATGGTAACTGGGTCACCTGGCATCGCGCGCGGAATAATAAAGTTCAAGGTTGCCGCAAATAGCAACGCAATAAAGTAAAACGATAAACGTCTTAAGAAAAACCCCATAACTTACACCTTAATAATCCATTACTTTGTCCACTTCTTTAAGTGGCATATGGAATATGGAAAAAATGAATTACGACTTTCTAGTCATAATAATAAAAATCGGGAAGAAAAAGAAAGGCACCGCACTTGTGTGCCATAAATCTACAAACTATTTAACTGTCTTAACAAGCTCGTAACATAAAGGAGCTTAATTAAAAAAGGCACACAATGTGTGCCTTTCGAAAACCGATTATTTAACCGGTTTTAAGTCTAACACTTGAAGTAGACGCTCAGGAATACCAGCCCAAATCATTGGACGGCCACCTGGGTTCTTCTCGTTCCACCAACCTGCAAAACGGCCTGTGTTGTACTGGAAGTTGTATAGACCAGACATTACAGGGATAGTCACTTGATCTTCAGCAATGATTGCTTGGATTTCGTGAGCCATTTTAAGTTGCTCTGCTTTATCAGCAGTTTTGTAGAAGCTACCTAATAAAGAATCAACTTTCTCGTTTTTCCAATGGTGCATTGCGAAACGTGGCGATGCAGAGTTTTGGAATTTAGAGTTGTAAGCGCTGTCCCAGTATGTGTATGGGTCAGAACCGTGGAAGTAGTTAGTGTAAGCTACATCGTAAGTCGCATCTTGCATCGCTTTGTTGTAAACAGCGAAATCAGGAGTACGTGCTTTAGCTTGGATACCAACTTCTTCTAGTTGCTCAACAGCAAGTTGTACTGTGTTGTTGAAATCAGACCAGCCATTTGGCGATTGAATTTCAAGAACAAAAGATTTACCAGATGGAGTTTCAACGAAACCATCATCATTTAAATCTTTAAAGCCAGCTTTAGCAAGTAGTGCTTGAGCACCTTCAACGTTGTATGTGTTGAATTTTTTGTACTTGTTATGTACTGCTTCATCAGACCATGCTTCGAAAGCGTAACCAAGACCAGAAGCGAAATCATTTGTTACACCAGCACCGTAGAATGCGATGTCGATGATTGTTTGACGGTCAATAGCCATTGAGAATGCACGACGGAAGTCAACGTTAGTTAATGCTTCGTTTTTCGCTGCATCTGGGTTCTTGAAGTTAACAACAAACGCTTGAGTACCAGCTGGCGTTAACCAGTATTTGTGGTTAGGGCTCTTAGAAGCGTAAGTCTTATCCATATCTGGGATGAAAGATGAAGACCAATCGATTTCAGAGTTGATTGCTTTAGCAAGGAACTGATCGTTGTTAGCAATTTGTGGCATACGGATACAATCAACATCTAGATTGTCAGCGTCCCAGTAAGTTGCTTCTGTACATTGAACGTATAGCGTAGGAGTAAACGTTTCAATTGCAGTGAAAGGACCAGTACCTACTGGATTTTCATTCATAAACTCTTCAGGCTTATCAATTTTTGACCAGATGTGTTGTGGAACAACAGGTACTTTAACGATTTCGTAAGGTGCATTTGAGTTAGCTTCAGCAAGTGTAAACTCAACTTTGTATTCGTTAACTTTCTTCGCGCCAGTTACGATTTTGTTCGCACCAGTTTGGTCTAGACCTGGGTTGTTTTTAAGAAGGTTGAATGTATAAACAACATCATCTGCAGTGTATTTTTCACCGTCAGACCATTTAACACCTTCACGGATATCGAATGTTACAGACTTAAGGTCTTTAGCCATTTCGAAACCAGTTGCTAAACGAAATACAGGAGTATTACCTTTCATTTCGTTGAATACAGCCATTGGCTCATAAATGAAGTCAGTAGTTGTACGTAGGTTTGTAGCTAGGAACGGGTTAAAGTTACGGATTAAAGTTGGGTAAAAATCAGGAACGATTGTTACTTCACTTTTTGCAACTGCAACTTGAGGAGCTAATGTAGCAGATGCTGCTAATACTAGCGCTGTGATTTTCGTTTTTTTAAAATTGGCAAACATTTAGTAATCCTTACTATTTATTCTAACAATTAATAATTATACGTATTTACATTTATTAACTATAAACAGCCTCATTCTTGAGTAGATTCATAGCAACAAATCCGTTTCAAAACCAACACTGATAATATATTAAAATATTTTTGTGCACGGCTTGTGGGGTGTAGAAAACTACACTCTCGAACAAGAGTCAATACACCCCCACGTAAAAAACGTCAATATAACTTAAAACAACGTTAAAAACGTTATTATTAGTTTTTTCAACAAGCGCCATTTAGCTTACTTCTTTGCTTTAGATCACTTTTACCTTAAAAACAAAAAACACAAAAGTTAGTAACCACAAACCCCAAAGCACCCAAAATAAATCAAAACAAAACGTCAAACAGTAAAACAAGTTTTTAACAAAGGTAAAAAACAATAAAATTAACTAGTTTTGCCGATTCGTTGTGACCCTGCTCGCACTTTGTGAAAGATGCTTGGCAAAAACGTTAATTTATTAAAATGGCAGACTATTTCATGATAAATTAGCATTTAATTTCAAAGCAAATAAACAGCCTTTTTACACTTAATTAATATCGATTAATGGACATTAAAACTCATTGCTTTTTATATAAGAAAGAATAAAAAAACAGCTATTACTTTCACTTTTATCTCTTTATTTTAGTCACTAACTTGGTTTCAAATTAATGTATACAAAGCAACAAAACAATAAACTCAAAAATACAGTTATGTTAGCCTTTCTTGCGCTTAGCATTATCCCTTTAACTCTTATTTCTCTTTTTTTTCTTTATACACAAAGCCAAGATCTAACCGAACAAAGTAAAATTCAACTTACCGCATTACGTGATAGCCAAGAGTTACAAATACAAAATTATTTCAAAAGCCAAGAATCTAAGGTACGTAGCTTTGCACGCTCTGAATTAGGGATTTCAAGCGGAGGTAGATTTTATGGGTTAGTTTCAGCCTTTGAACACCTCGGGAGAAATGAACAGGAGGCACAATTACATGCGCAGTCGCGTTATATACTAGGCAGTGGCGATCAAAAAAATAATGTAGTCAACAGTGACGCACCCAATTTTACTGGAAGTGAACGTTACCGTTTGATTCATAAACGTTACCATCATCGATACCTTGATCTGCTAACTAACTATGATTTCACAGATATTTTACTGGTTAATTTACAAGGAACCGTTGTCTATTCTGCAAAAAAGAATGCCGAATATGGAACGAATCTTATCGATGGTAAATTTCAAAATAGTTCACTGGCCGATACTTTCAGACGTTTATCTCAACAATTACAAAGAAATGATCAAAAAGGTATTCCAGTTATTTTCTCTGATTTTAGTGAGGAGGATAATCAACAAATTGCTTGGTTTGCAGCCCCTATTACTGAACAGGGATTTCGACATAGCTTTGTCTTTTTTAAATTAGACAATAGCAAATTAACTTATTTATTGAAAAAGTCCAATATTGGGCAAATGAACACCCTCTTAACCGATACACAATCTATTTCACGTATCAAATTAGATGAAGGTGAAAACTTAACGATGCGTGATGAAAGTATTGCTCAAGCAGTTAATGGCTTTACTTCTGTCGATAGCTTCAAAAATATTGCTGGTGAAAATATATTAGCCGCCTTTACACCAATAACGGTGCAGGGAAAAATATGGGCACTTGCAATTGAACTACCAGAGAAATCTGCGTATGCACGTATTAGGCAACTTGAAAGTGTTTTTATGTTAACTTTAGTTGTTGCTCTCACGATGGTAATTATTGGTTCTCACTATTTATCTAATTCAATCACCGCACCTATTCTTAATCTAGCGTGGATTGCTGAACGAATTGCGGCAGGAGATCTCAATCAGCGAGTAAGTGGTACACAACGCATGGATGAAATTGGCCGTTTAGCGATTAGTTTTGCACGGATGAAGCGTTCTATCCGCGAAAAACTGCAACTTATTAATGAACAAAAAGAGGAGTTAGAAACCAACCTCACCCTAATCCAGCAACAGAATAATGACTTGCAGTTAACCGACAAACTTAAAGATGAATTCTTGGCAACGACCTCACACGAACTGCGTACGCCACTTCATGGCATGCTAGGCATTACTGAAACCCTTCGCTCTGGGGCTTATGGAAGCCTTACTACTGAGCAGCAATATCAGCTTGAAGTCATTAACAACAGTGGACACCGTTTAGCGCACCTTGTAGATGACCTACTTGATTACCATAAAATGCGTTATGGTAACCTATATATCAATAAAAATGCTGTTGACCTTTCCTCGGCTGTCCATCTTGTTTTAGAGCTGTCTAAACATTTACTGGATAACAAACCTCTTCGTATTATTAATCAAATCCCAGATGATTTAGTGCTCGTTATTGCTGATGAACAGCGCCTTGAACAAGTCCTTTACAACCTAATTGGTAATGCTATTAAGTATACCGTTGAAGGTAAAATAATTATCTGCTCTAAAGTGCTTGATGATAAGGTACAAGTACAAGTTATTGATACCGGACATGGTATTGATGCGGCACAACTTGATCAGATATTTGAGCCATTAAGTCAAGCAACAGTCGATAGCCCTTATTACCGTCAAGGGGCTGGCTTGGGATTATCAATAAGTCGCCAACTTATTGAACTGATGGGTGGCAACCTTTATGTTAGTAGTCAGCAGCATATCGGCACTACTTTTAGCTTTACCCTCCCTATTGCATCAGAAATAGAAGGTAAAGAAAATAGTTTCCCAACAGCACAACATTTTCAAGCACCAATTCCTTATCAGCAAGTTAATGTAACAACCGATTCATTACCTAATAATCCGGACGCCCCATTACTATTGGTTGCAGATGATGAAGCAGTTAATTTACAGGTATTAATGAGCTTCCTGCGTTTAGAAGGGTTCCGCGTCAAAACGGCAATGAATGGACCAGAAACATTAGAGTTACTTGCAGAAGAGCAACCTGCATTGTTACTTCTGGATGTTATGATGCCGGGCATGAGTGGCTACGAAGTATGTCAGGAAATCCGTAAACTGCATAATAGCAGCGAACTCCCCATTATTATGTTAACTGCACTCAGTCAGAGTAAAGACAGAATACGTGGCTTTGAAGTAGGTGCAAATGATTACGTTAATAAACCTTTTAGCCAAAAAGAGATTTCCGCTCGAATTAATGCCCATTTACAAGCGACACAAACTCAAACATTAAGTAGTCAAAATAAGCACCTTGAACATACCCTAAAAGAGCATGAGCTCGTCGAAGCATGTTTATTAGAGACACAACAACACCTACTAAGTCTCTTAGAGCATAGTCCTGACGCGATTCTTTGTATCCGTTTTGATGAAAAAATACACTTTGCTAATCATAATGCTGGTAAGTTATTTAAACGCAGCCCACAACAACTGCAACGCTATAGCCTTGATGATATTTTAATTAAACGCAGTATCGAACATTATGATAAACAAACCAATGAATTGGATATTTATATTGATGGCAAGGTAACAAGTATCACCGCTTCAGTTATCCCACTTCCCAAACAGTCCGGCTTGCATTCCTTACTCGTTTTTTGCACTGACAATAATTATGATGTACAACGCATCAACAATCTAGAAGTAGCTGTTGACGCACTTTCTAGCTATGCATTTGACGGTAACAGTGAACAGTTACAAACACTTAAAGAACTAGGAGGAGAGTTCACGCGACTAGTTGATAAAGCAGAAGGTAAAGGTAACGATAAAAAACAACTCAAACGTGAGCTTTTGGTGGATGTCATGACTCAGGTCATGAACTATTGGGAAAGTGAAAGTGGAAAAACAAAGTTTGAACTTGCAGAACAAAGCCAACTTTGGCGAGTTTATCTTGATAGAAGCACGTTACAAACTCGCACGCTAGATAAATACCTGCACATAGAAACACTACCCAAAACGCCACGTTGGCGAACGGTACTCAGCACTATTGATTATGTATTAGACCATTGCAACGCAGAGAATAAGCAACGTGAGAAAATAGAAAAGTTACGTTTACAGCTTCAAAAGCTATTAGCCTAATCCAATCGTATTATCTTGGGGTAATAAGCTAAAGTAATACCCCCAATCAAAAAGGTACCCCGGGTCACTTTTTCGCCCTGGGGCAATGCCACTATGACCAATGATTCGTTGTTTGGTTAATAATGGATAGTGGTTTAGCAGTTCTACTGTTAACTCAGATAGGGCTTTATATTGTGCTCGTGTATAAGCAGATTTATCTGTACCTTCTAGTTCGATGCCAATTGAGTAATCATTACATGCCTCAACACCATCAAAACTTGATACTCCTGCATGCCAAGCACGTTTATCAAAGGGGACATATTGTTCTACACGCCCATCTCGACGAATTACGCAATGTGCAGACACTTCAAGCCCCTCTAAATCACTAAAACTAGGGTGTTGATTACAATCTAAGCACCCAGTAAAAAGTTGCTCTATCTGTTTACCGCCATATACGCCTTCCGGCAAGCTAATACAATGAACTACCAATAAGCTCACTTGCACACTCTCAGGACGCTCATTGAAAAAAGGTGACGTTAATTGTATCGCTTTATCATAAACGCCTGTTATATCTATCAAATTCACTCCAAGCTTATTCCACATAACAAAAATGTAACACAGTATTCATAAGATTCAAGTTCCTCTCTCTTTCAAGCCTTCATGCTTCTGGCCCTCAAGCCTCTAGCTTAAGTCCTTACAGCTTTCTAGCTTTTCTACAGGCAAAAAAAATCCCCGCAAAGCGAGGACTTTAAAACAGTCAGCTGAAAGCTAATAGCTGACAGCTTAAGTTACAAATCAGTGATTACTGACCTTTAACTTCTTTAAGACCGTTGTAAGGTGCTTTTGAACCTAGAGCTTCTTCGATACGTAGAAGTTGGTTGTACTTAGCAACACGGTCAGAACGGCTTAGAGAACCAGTTTTGATTTGGCCTGCAGCAGTACCAACAGCTAGATCAGCAATTGTTGCATCTTCAGTTTCACCAGAACGGTGAGAGATAACAACAGTGAAACCAGCGTCTTTAGCCATTTTGATTGCAGCTAAAGTTTCAGTTAAAGAACCGATTTGGTTGAACTTGATTAAGATTGAGTTAGCAATACCGTTGTCGATACCACGCTTAAGAATCTTAGTGTTTGTTACGAATAGATCGTCACCAACTAATTGGATTTTGTCACCCATTAGTTTAGTTTGGTGTGCGAAACCATCCCAGTCAGACTCGTCAAGACCATCTTCGATAGATACGATTGGGTACTTGTTAGTAAGATCTTGTAAGAAGAAGTTAAACTCTTCAGAAGTGAATTTTTTACCTTCACCTTTAAGATCGTAAATGTTTGCTTCTTTATCAAAGAACTCAGATGCAGCACAATCCATCGCTAGAGTGATGTCTTTACCTAGCTCGTAGCCAGCGTTTGCAACAGCTGTTTCGATTGCAGCAAGTGCAGCTTCGTTAGACTCAAGGTTTGGCGCGAAACCACCTTCATCACCAACAGCAGTTGAGTGACCGCCAGCTTTAAGTACTTTAGCAAGGCTATGGAATACTTCAGCACCCATACGTAGGCCTTCACGGAAGTTAGCAGCGCCAACAGGTTGAACCATGAATTCTTGAATATCTACAGAGTTATCTGCATGCTCACCACCATTGATGATGTTCATCATTGGAAGAGGCATAGAGTAAACACCAGAAGTACCGTTTAGGTCAGCGATGTGAGCGTATAGAGGCACCTTCTTAGAAGTTGCAGCAGCTTTAGCTGCAGCTAGAGAAACAGCTAGGATAGCGTTTGCGCCAAATTTAGCTTTGTTCTCAGTACCGTCTAGGTCGATCATGATTTGGTCAAGTTCAGCTTGTGCTAGTGCATCTTTACCAGCTAGTGCTTCAGCGATTGGACCGTTTACAGCTTCAACAGCTTTAAGAACACCTTTACCTAAGTAACGCGCTTTATCACCGTCACGTAGCTCAAGTGCTTCACGTGAACCAGTAGAAGCACCTGATGGTGCAGCAGCCATACCGATAGAACCGTCAGCTAAGTGAACTTCAGCTTCTACAGTTGGGTTACCACGTGAATCCATGATTTCACGACCAAGTACTTTTACGATATTAGACATAATGTTTCCTTTAGTATTTTAAAAAAGTTTAAAAATTTTGCTTCTATTACATTTTTCTAGCTTGTTACATCCCAGCTAGGATGTAACTGAGTAACACGTTATTTCGTAAGTTTCTAACAAAATTTCATGCTCTGTCAACAAAAACTAATTAAATCGACCTTGTTGATGATCTATCGCAGATTTTATGAAACCTTTAAACAAAGGATGCCCATCTCGCGGTGTTGATGTGAACTCTGGATGGAATTGCGCAGCAACAAACCAAGGATGATTTGGGTTTTCAATAATCTCTACTAATTTTTTATCTTCCGACAACCCAGTTACTTCCAGTCCCGCTTTTTTCAGGATTGGCAACAGATTGTTGTTTACTTCGTAACGGTGACGATGACGCTCAAAAATCTCTTTGCTACCATACATTTCCAGTACTTTAGAGCCCGCTTTTAAATGACACTTCTGAGAACCAACGCGCATTGTCCCACCTAAGTCCGAGTTTTCAGTACGTAATTCTACCTCACCAGATTTATCGATCCATTCCGTGATTAAACCAACAACCGGTTGTTCTGTTGTTGGATCGAACTCTGTTGAGTGCGCATTAATAAGCCCTGCTACATTTCGAGCATATTCGATTAATGCCACTTGCATACCTAAACAGATACCTAAATAAGGTACTTTGTTTTCACGCGCATATTCAGCTGCTAAAATTTTACCTTCAATGCCACGCTCACCGAAGCCACCAGGGACAAGAATCGCATCGACATTTTTAAGTATTTCAACACCTTTAATTTCAACATCTTGAGAGTCGATGTATTTAATTTTTACTTTTGCAGCGTTTTTCAAGCCACCGTGCTTAAGTGCTTCATTCACTGATTTATAAGCATCTGGTAGCTCAATATATTTACCAACCATACCGATAACGACTTCATTAGAGGTATTAGCTTCTTCAGAAACAACCTGTGACCATTCGCTCAAGTCTGCTTCTGGACAGTTTAACCCGAAACGTTTGATACAGATTTCATCAAGGCCTTGCGCTTTTAATAAAGCCGGAATTTTATAGATTGAATCTACATCACGTAATGAAATTACAGATTTCTCTTGAACATTACAGAATAATGCGATCTTAGCACGCTCATTGGCAGGAAAACTTACTTCACTACGACAGATAAGAATATCAGGCTGAATACCTAAACTACGTAACTCTTTCACAGAATGTTGAGTCGGTTTAGTTTTTACTTCACCGGCTGTTTTTAAGTAAGGAAGCAGTGTTAAATGCATAAACATTGCATTTTCACGGCCTACTTTTAGGCCTAATTGACGAATCGCTTCAAGGAAAGGCTGTGATTCAATATCACCTACCGTGCCACCAAGTTCAACAATAGCAATATCGTGGCCTTCTCCTCCAGCAATTACACGATCTTGAATTTCATTAGTGATATGAGGGATAACTTGAATCGTTGCGCCAAGGTAATCACCGCGACGCTCTTTCGCTAATACTTCAGAATAAACGCGACCAGTAGTAAAGTTATTACGCTTGGTCATTTTGGTGCGCACAAAACGCTCGTAATGCCCCAAATCTAAATCAGTTTCAGCACCATCATCGGTTACAAATACTTCACCATGTTGTGTTGGGCTCATTGTGCCAGGGTCAACGTTAATATATGGGTCAAGTTTTAAAATGGTAACATCAAGGCCACGCGCTTCTAAAATAGCAGCTAAAGATCCCGCTGCAATACCTTTACCAAGTGAAGAAACTACCCCACCCGTTACGAAAATATATTTTGTCGTCATAGTAACCCTGAAAATGTATGAGAGTGTAAGAGCTGCTATTTTCTTTTTAAAATGCACAAAACATCACCTTATAGACTATAAGTGATGCTTAGATGACAGTTTTAAATTATTTAGAAAATAGAACGTTTAGATGGGAATGCAGTATAGCAAGACCTCTCATTTTGAACAATCTTTTTAAAAAGATCTTGCACTGTTTATAATTTATAATTTTTTAATTTCATTCCAAATTCCATCTAGCTCAGTGAGGCTACAGTCTTGCATTTTTTTGCCCTGTTTTTCGACCGCTTGCTCAACTAAACGAAAACGTTTTTCAAACTTCTGATTTGCTTGACGTAATACAGTTTCAGGATTGGCATTTAAGTGACGTACTAAATTAACATTAGCAAAAAGTAAATCTCCTAATTCATCTTCAACACGTGCCTGTTTTTCTTGTTCCGTTAAATCGGTTCGCTTTACTTCCACTAAAACTTCATCAATCTCTTCATGGATTTTAGCGACAACTGGGTCAAGTTCTGCCCAATCAAAGCCAACATTAGCGCAACGTTTCTGAATTTTATGCGCACGATTTAGCGCAGGTAAAGCTAAAGGGATATTATCTAATACACTCTCAGCCTGCTGCATCTGTTTCGCTTTTAATAAACGCTCTTTTTGCTTCTCTTTTTCCCAGTTTGCATGAACCGCTTTTTCATTCTCAAAACGTGCTTCGCTAAAGACATGAGGGTGACGGCGTACTAGCTTTTCATTGAGCGTTTCTAATATATCTGAAAATTCAAACAAGCCCTGCTCTTTAGCTATTTGCGCATAAAATACCACCTGAAAAAGCAGATCGCCTAGCTCTCCCTTTAGATCTGAAAAGTCTTGTTGCTCAATGGCATCTGCAAGTTCGTATACTTCTTCGATAGTATGAGGAACAACGGATGCAAAAGTTTGTTTTTTATCCCATGGGCAACCCGTTTCAGGATCTCGTAAACGGGCCATTATTATCAATAACTGCTGTAAACTATCCACATCTCTCATAATTGCCTCTAAATGATTTTTTCTTATTAATAAAATGATGAACGACTTGATAATTAGACTTTACTTTATTAGTATAATCTAATAAATGTATTATTCATTAACAGGGACCGATCATGCACAGTCAATTTAATCACCGACGTACATTCATTATCAGCCTATTATTTTCAATATTATATAGCAATCAGCTTTTCGCTGACACGCTATATACGGTCAATAATGCCGAGAGCGAACAGATGGTACAACTTGATGCGACAGTGGAAGCGATCGATAAAGCGACTTTATCGTCACAAACAACCGGGCGTATTATTAAAATTAACTTTGACAATAACGATTATGTTCGTAAAGGCGAAGTATTACTTGAAATAACCAATAAAGAACAGGGAGCTCAATTAGCAGCGAGTGAAGCACAACTGTTAAGTGCGAAAGCAAGCTATAACGAAGCGCAACTTACCTATGCACGTTATAAAAAACTGTTCCCTAAGGGGGCTATTTCACAGGGCCAATTAGATCAAGCAGAAGCGACGGCAAATACGACTCAACAGCAAATAAAAGCGGCACAGGCTAATTTAATTCAAGCCAAAGAGTCTTTAAATTATACCATTGTAAAAGCACCTTTCTCTGGGGTGGTAACAGAGCGACACGTCGAAGTGGGGGAGACCGTTAATCTCGGTGAGCCTCTTTTTTCTGGCATGTCACTGGATAACCTACGCGTAGTCAGTGAAATTCCTCAACGTTATTTAAACGTATTACGTGATAACCCATCTTTTATTGTAACGTTACCAGATGGTAGCCAGCTTTACTCTGATAAGATCACGCTGTTTAGTTATGCTGACCAGCAATCTCATGCCTTTAAAATACGCATAAACTTACCTAAAACCGATAAGCTACTGCTACCAGGAATGTGGGTTAAAGCACAGTTTTCTAGTGGTAAACGTTCATCAATTTTAATTCCAAACAGTGCCGTGCTGACTAATAATGAGCTAACTGCTGTTTATCGAAATGTAAACGGTAAAGCCATATTAACGCAGGTGCGCTTGGGTAATAAAAGTGGCGATTTTGTAGAAGTATTAGCCGGATTACAAAGTGGCGATAAAATTAGTGTAGATGCCTATCAGCAATTACAAAGCTTGGAGCCTCAATAATGAATAAGCAGCTTAATATCTCTGGCAGAGTTGCAGCCAGCTTTCAAAATTCAGCAATCACCCCGCTACTTGCTATTGTCGGCTTATTACTTGGCTTTTTCGCTATTATTGTCACGCCGAAGGAGGAAGAGCCACAAATTGATGTTACTTTTGCGGATATTTTTGTTCCTTTCCCTGGCGCAAGTCCAAAGGAAGTTGAAAACTTAGTCACTACACCATTAGAGCAGATTATTTCTGAAATAGACGGAATTGATATGACCTACTCTTTTTCAGATCACGATGGTGCGATGCTTATTGTGGTGTTTAAAGTAGGTGTAGCGCGTAATGATGCGATAGTGAATCTATATAATCAGATTTATAGCAATATGGATAAATTGCCACAAAATGCAGGTATCGGGCAACCACTGATTAAACCACGTGCCATTGATGATGTACCTATTTCAGCCGTCACTTTGTGGTCGAAGGATAAACAAGTTACACCACAGCAATTAACACAGGTTGCACACGGTCTTGAAAGCGAACTGAAACATATTGCTGGTACGCGAGATGTTTTTACTATTGGTAGACACCTATTAACCTTAAATATTCGTATTGATCCAATCAAAATGAACAGCTTTGGGGTGAGTTATGATGCTATTAATCAGGTACTAGGTAGTAATAATATGCGCTCTAATGCCGTGTCTTTAGTGCAAAATAATCAGCTTATTAAAGTACAAACAGGCCAGTTCTTACAGAATATCAGTGAAGTTCAAAAACTAATTGTCTCCGTGGAAAACGGCTTTCCCGTTTATTTACAAGATGTAGCTGAAATAACACTTGCAGGTGATATTCCCCATCAGAATGTACTGCATGGCGAAGGAGATAAACTCTATCCGGCGGTTACGCTTGCGATAGCAAAACAGCCCGGCAAAAATGCGGTTGATGTAACACAGGCAATTGCAAAGCGCCTCGCTGAATTAGATAACAGACTTATTCCTGATAACATTGAAGTCACACTCGCCCGCGATTATGGCGCGACGGCAAAAGATAAATCAGACACCCTGATTGGCAAACTGATTTTTGCGACCAGTGCAGTAATCGTATTAGTGCTATTAACCATGGGATGGCGAGAAGCAATTGTCGTTGGTGTCGCGATCACCATCACCTTAACCATTACGCTGTTTGCCTCCTGGGCATATGGTTTTACTCTTAATCGTGTATCTCTATTTGCATTGATATTTTCTATTGGTATTTTAGTCGATGATGCCATTGTGGTCGTTGAAAATATACATCGCCACATGCAATTAAGCAGTAAAAAATTACTCGAAATAATTCCTGTTGCCGTTGATGAAGTCGGTGGCCCTACGATTCTTGCCACATTAACCGTTATCGCAGCCCTTTTACCTATGGCCTTTGTGAGTGGCTTAATGGGCCCATATATGAGCCCTATTCCTATCAACGCAAGTATGGGAATGTTAATTTCCTTGGCGGTTGCTTTCGTGCTTTCACCTTGGTTAAGTGCAAAACTGCTCAAGCATCATAAACCTTCAGAAGTGGTGACTAACACAAAACAAAATACCGACTTCATGACACGCCTTTTTAATAAATTGGTGGGTACCTTTATTATTGGTGACAACGCACGAAAAGCGCGCTGGTTATTATTTTTCGGCGTTATCATATTGATTGCTAGCTCTGTATTACTGCCCTTCAAGCAACTGGTTGTCATGAAAATGTTGCCCTTTGATAATAAGTCGGAGTTTCAAGTCACTGTTGATCTTCCGGAAGGTAGCCCCGTTGAGCAAACGCAGCGCTTATTAGTAGACTTAAGCACGGTTATCGCCACCATTCCTGAGATAAAAGACTATCAACTCTATGCCGGCACTGCAGCGCCGATTAACTTTAATGGTTTGATTCGTCATTATGATCTACGTAGCAGTGCTGAGCTAGGTGATATTCAGGTTAACCTAGTGGATAAGAATGATCGTCAACGCAGTAGTCATGAAATCGCGCTAAGTGTACGCAAAAAATTACAAGAGATTGCTGAGCCTTATCAGGCTAATGTAAAAGTGGTAGAAGTACCGCCTGGGCCACCTGTTTGGTCACCATTGGTGGCAGAGATTTACGGGCCTAATCAGGAGATACGTGAGCAAACAGCCTTAAAAATTGAGGCACTGTTCCATGATGCCGATGATGTTGTAGATATTGATAAAATGTATCCAGATGACCAGCAAAAGTGGCAGGTGAATATTGATCGCGCTAAGGCAAGCAGACTAGGTATTCCCTATGGCAATATCGTTGATGCTGTCACTACCTCGGTGGGAGGCAAAGATATTAATATTTTGCATAGCGATAACCAAAAGTACCCGATTGCGATCCGTTTGCAGCTTAAAGAGGGAGACAAAGTTAATTTAGAACAACTTTTAACCTTGAAGTTAACTAGCCTAAATGGTCAATTGATCGCACTTTCCGAGGTAGTGAAGATTGAAAACACCCAGATGCAAAAACCAATCATGCATAAAAACATGATCCCAATGATCATGGTCACCGCCGATATGGCAGGGCCGTTAGATAGTCCGCTTTATGGCATGTTTGATATTTATCAGCGAATTATTGAGAGTGGCTTAGATATCGAACAGTCTTTTATCGACCAGCCTAAAGGCACTAGTGAAGTTGCAGTATTATGGGATGGGGAATGGAAGATCACCTATGAGACATTTCGTGATATGGGCATTGCCTACGCAGTTGGTATGATCCTTATTTACCTATTAGTTGTCGCGCAGTTTCGTTCCTACATTGTACCACTGGTTATTATGGCGCCGATTCCACTAACGGTTATTGGGGTCATGCCCGGTCACGCGTTATTAGGGCAACAGTTCACTGCGACATCGATGATAGGCATGATCGCACTTGCAGGGATTATTGTGCGTAACTCTATTCTCTTAGTTGATTTTATTAATCATGAAACCACCAGTGGTAAACCTTTCAAAGAAGCGGTGATCCACTCTGGGGCGGTGCGTGCTAAACCAATTATATTAACTGGTTTAGCCGCCATGATTGGCGCCTTCTTTATTTTAGATGATCCTATCTTTGGCGGATTAGCAATCAGTTTAATTTTCGGGATTCTAATTTCAACAGTATTAACATTGGTAATTATTCCAGTGCTTTATTACAGCTTTATGCATAAAAAGTTTGAAAAAGAATGAAAAGGATAGCGTCCACCACAGAAGACACAGAGCGCTTCGCTTTCACATGTGACTCATCAGTGATAAATGCGTAATAGTAAGCGCCACCACAGAGGACACAGAGCGCTTCGCTTTCACAGAGAAAACATCATGATATTCTTGTTGGTTTTCTCGGTGCTTTCGGTGAATTCTGCTAAAGCTTAAGACGCTAACCACAGAGGGCACAGAGCGCTTCGCTTTCACAGAGAAAACATCATGACCTTCTTATTGTTTTCTCTGTGAACTCTGTGGTTAGTGGTTAATGAGCTGTTAGCTGTTAGCTGTTAGCTGTTAGCTGTTAGCTCAAACATTATGAGCGAATTAAGTACTCGCCCACACCTATCCATTTATAAGTCGTTAGCTCTTGTAGCCCCATTGGACCACGCGCATGCAACTTTTGAGTTGATACTGCAACTTCCGCACCTAAACCAAATTGACTACCATCAGTAAAGCGAGTGCTCGCATTAACGTAGACAGCAGATGAGTTAACCGCATTAACAAACTGATTAGCAACCGTGAAATCATTGGTTAAAATGCCATCTGAATGCTGAGAGCTATGCTCACGAATATGTGTTAACGCTTCGCTTAAACCATCAACAACTTTCACACCAAGATGTAGCGATAACCACTCACGTGAGAAGTCACCTTCTTGTGCAACCGTTGCATCATCGCCCAGAATAGCTTTCGCTTTTGGATCTGCGACCAAAGTAACCCCAAGCGGTAATAATTTAGCAGCGAGTTTCGGTAAGAATTCATTGGCAATATCTTGCTGTACTAATAATGTATCTAATGCATTACATACTGAAGGACGTTGTACTTTCGCATTTTCAATAATAGCGATAGACTTTTCAATATCCGCTGATTTTTCAGCGTATAAATGACAAATACCGATACCACCGATAATCACAGGGATCGTACTGTTCTCTTTACAGAACTGCTGTAAGCCAGAGTTACCACGTGGAATAATCATATCCACATATTGATCCATTTTAAGCAGCTCGCCAACTAATGCACGATCTGTATTTTCAATGTACTGAACCGCTGTTTTTGGTAAACCGGCAGCGACTAATGCACCTTGAATGACTTCAACCAATACCAAATTTGAGTTAATCGTTTCTTTACCGCCACGCAAAATACTGGCATTACCTGTTTTTAGGCACAGTGCAGCAATATCAATCGTTACATTTGGGCGCGCTTCATAAATCACACCAATAACACCAACTGGGACACGACGCTTGCTAAGTTTTAAGCCATTTTCTAATAGCTTGCTATCAAACTCTTCTCCAACAGGATCACTTAAACCAATAACGCTACGCAAATCTGCAATGATACCGGCTAAACGGCTCTCATCTAATAATAAACGATCTAATAATGCGTCAGTTAATCCCGCTTGTTTGCCCGCTTCAATATCTTTTTTATTGGCCGCCACGATAGCGCCTTCATTCGCTTCCAGCGCTAATGCAATCGTTTCTAAGGCTGCATTTTTTTGCTTACTGTCGGCAATCGCTAATTCATAGCTTGCCTGTTGTGCTAATTTTCCAATTTCTAATAAGTTCATTTTTGACTTCCTTGATGTAATAAGGTTGGTATGATGCATTACAAATGAGTGCCTTTAAGCGTGCATTCAATTACTATTATAACAAGACTAAATCATCACGATGAATCACAACGCGACCATACTCATAACCTAAAGTTTCTTCAATTTGATCTGAATGTAGACCTTTAATTTTATCAATGTCGATGCTTTTATAACGTGCAACACCGCGTGCAATTTCGTCACCTATTTGATTACAGATAACCACGACATAACCGCGTAAGAAAGTATCTTGAACCTCAACAATTCCTTTCGCGAGTAAACTGCCGCCCGATTTTACAATTGCTTGCTGCGCACCATCGTCGACAATGATTTTTCCTGCCACTCTAGATCCGGCAAAGATCCAGTTTTTACGCGCCTCTAAACTACTGTGCTCAGTAATAAAACGAGTACCAACAGGTTTGTTTTCAGCTGCATCAATAATAACGTTTTTTCGATGCCCAGAAGCGATAACCACTTCAATTCCCGCACGATGTGCAACTGTCGCCGACTCTATCTTCGTTGCCATGCCACCAGTGCCAAGCCCGCCAACACTTCCACCCGCAAGCGCGTGGATTTGGTCGGTAATTTTATCAATTTCAGGAATTAATTTAGCATCCGGATTACTGCGAGGGTCAGCCGTGAATAACCCTGTTTGATCAGTTAATAATAAGAGCTGATCTGCATCGGCTAATAATCCGACTAAAGCAGATAAATTATCGTTATCACCCACTTTAATTTCACGTGTTGCAACCGCATCATTTTCATTGATAATGGGAATAATACGATGTGACAGCAATGTATTTAGCGTATCACGTGCATTCAAAAAACGCACCTTATCGTCTAAATCAGCACGTGTCAGTAGCATTTGCCCGACATGTAAACCATAGATCCAAAATAGGTTTTCCCATTCTCGAATCAATTGACCTTGCCCAACGGCAGCCAACATCTGCTTATTAGCAATGGTTGGCTCTATATCTGGCATATTCAAATGCTCTTTACCGGCAGCAATAGCACCAGAGGTGACAACAATAATATGGTGACCTTGCTTATGCAACAGCGCACATTGACGTACTATCTCAACCATCTGTGCACGGTCAAGCTTTGCAGTACCACTTGTCAGCACACTGGTCCCTAATTTTACAACGATCGTTTTTATTTTAAAGTCGGTTTTCATCGCAACATCATTTAGTTAAGAGCCAAAAACAAAAAAAACAGCAACGAAGGTATCGTTGCTGTTTTTTATTATATCATTGTTATTAGTGGTGTAACTACTTCCTTAATGGCCATTTAACCAGATATGAAAGTGTTGCTTTAAAACCTATGCTAATGCCACTTCAAGGGGCGCTAAGCAAAATCCTGTTTCTGTCTCGATTAGTGTTTTTAAGCGCTCAAGAAATAGATCAAAAGATGCATCAATCAATTTTTGGTCTGCTTTTTTAATCTTACAAGTAACCCAGTCACCATCGAGATTATAAAGGCCATCAAAGCGTTCATAATCATAACCATCGTCAGTACGTGTCACAATTAACCACCAGCCCAAAAATTCTCGCTCTTCAGGCTCTTTTTTATCGTCAACGCAAATTTCTAAACAATCGAAGAAGAATGAACTTTCAGTCGACTGTAGCTTGCGAAAATAGGGACCTAAATCGGTGAATATTTTAAATAAACGCCCACGAGAGGGGGAAAGCGGTAACGCAGATGTCATAATGCTCTAGTTCCTAAAGGAAAATAAAAAACTAATTTATCACTCACTCTTGCAGATGTCTTGTTAACCACTGTGCAGAATAACTTAAAGAGTTCAAATATGATTCAAAAATGGGAGCTTTATCAATAATACGTGACTCCCCTTCGTAACTTGCACGAGCAATTAACTTTAAATCCGCCTCGTTACACATCACATCATTCTTATGACCAATGCTTAATAATGGAATCTCAATACGTCTGCGATGCAAGAGCCCTTGTTTAATTAATGAAAAAGGTACGCAATACTGATACAAGCTTTGCACATCTGAACGTTCGATCTGTGTACGTGAGGCAATACAATCGAGTAACACGGGAGGAAGTTTCTTAAAGTTGTCTAATTTATCAAAAATACTACCTACAGCGGCACCAACAGCAATTACCGACTTAACCGTGTTTGGCTCTAAAAACGCTAATCGGGTAGCAACGTTGCCACCGAAACGCATTCCCATCAGTGCAATGCGACTATGGTCAACCCATGGCACCTCTTTTAAGTAATGAATAATTGCTTGATGTAAGTTCGATGAGTCTTGCTCTAATTTAACACCAGATGAGTGCCCTATACCAGGAAGGTCAACAGTTAACATCGCAATACCAGCGGGCGCTAACTGCTGTTCAAACAGTGGAAATAGTTCACATTGCAACGTATCTAATCCACCACTGACGATAACGACAGGATGAATATCATCAGTGTGGGGAAGGTGTAAGTAGCAGCTAATCTGTTTTCCTTCGAAGGGAACTTTAATCTCTTTTAGAATCATATCTTGATTGTGCTTACAAGATTCTCGATAGCTATTAAATGCCAGCACCTGCGCCTGAATGCTCAACTCATCGGTTTTGAGATGCGGATAACTGGCAATGCTGTACAGCTGCGATGCGCTGTAATAAGCCTCTTTGGCTAAAATATCTAACCCTTGTTGCGCGAAGTCATTGCCTTTTTTCTGGTAACTCATCGCTTTTTGTGTCCATTCATAGCTCCAGTTACCAGAGCGAAAGCCGATCACACTATCTAGAATATCAGCATGGCTTCGTTCATTTTTAGAAACACTAATACGCGCTAAGACATCATAACAGTCGATCATATCGACACCCTGCCAAGCCCAAAGCATAAACTTTAATAAACGGTACCAGCCATCACGCGACTCACCATCCATAATAACATCGTGCAGTTTATGGTTTTTTTTGCTATTGGAATTGGGGATAATCGTGGAAGTTTCTTGCACGTTAGATTTTTGCGTAAATAATTTTTCGGATAAGTTCTCAGACATAAGATTCATCACACTTAAAATAGGAATAAAGATGATACAGATTACCGATAATGCACAAGAACAGCAATTGTTGCCACTGTTTCGTTTAGGCTTTCGACCATTCTTTTTGATCGGGGCACTGTTTGCCGTAGTAAGTATGTTGCTGTGGGGAATGCTTTTATCGGGAACAATATCAATGCCCTCACAACTTCCACTTTCACAATGGCATGCTCATGAGATGTTATTTGGTTTTTCGGGGGCAATCATATTAGGATTTTTGCTCACAGCGGTACAAAACTGGACTGGCTACCCAGGTCTAAAGGGCACAAAACTGGCTATTTTATTTACCCTATGGTGCTTAGCACGGATTGCCCTATTCATATTGCCACCGGAATGGTTTTGGCTAACGGTAATATTAGAGCTCAGTTGGATGCCATTAGCTGCATTAGTACTAGGCAAAGCCGTTTTACATGCTAAACAGTGGCGAAACCTCTTTTTTGTACCGCTTTTACTGGTCATGACACTGCTAAACGCCATGACATTAATTGCTTTTAAAGAATATGACTACATTCTGTCGCAACAAGCAATATGGAGTATGTTGTTTTTAGTCTTTTTTATCATTGCAGTGATGGGGGGACGAGTGCTCCCCTTCTTTACAGCCAAGGGGACGGGAACAGAAAAAGTCTTACCTCTCGTTGCGTTGGAATATGTATCGTTGGCACCACTATTATTACTGGCTGCATTAACTTGGTTTCCTAACATGGCAGTTGTATCTGCGCTTTTAGCTGGACTTGCTGGCATAGCAAACTTGATAAGAGTAATACGCTGGAAGCCGACAATCACACTACCAGTTGCATTATTGTGGTCACTACACCTTGGTTATATTTTATTATCAATAGGCCTCATTTTATATGCCACCTCATTTTTTATCCCTAGCTTTAATCCAACTACAATGATTCATTTAACTGCGATTGGTGGCTTTGGTGGTGTTATATTAGCAATGATTAGCCGCGTTTCATTAGGCCATACAGGTCGCCCTTTAATACCATCAAAATGGATGAGTATTGCATTTATCGCCACTGCTATTTCTGGATTAGTAAGAGTAATTTTTCCATTCTTAATGCCTGATTTATTATTGATGGCATATTGGATAAGTATTTTATTTTGGTGCGCTGCGTTTACTTTGTTTGTGCTTTGTTATGCAAAAATGTTACTTTCTGCACGACTAGATAACAGACCAGGTTAAAAAAGATTGGGCGAGTACATTATATGTGCACGCCCAAAATGCGTTAATTAAGCGACTGATAGCCTTCAGCTTGTAATGCTTGCTCTGCTTTAAGCAACTCACTTTTATCCCCTTGCAATAGCACGACATCCCCCGCTTTAAATTTTGTTTTTTCGGTGACTGCAACTTCTTCACCACTACTTCGGTTTAGCGACTTAATAACCACGCCATTAAAATTAAATTGAACCACTAAACTACCGATAAAGTCAGAGGCTTGCGGTAGCGTAACTGCATGTAACTTTTCAATCGTCCAGAGGCCTTTTTCAGCACGGCTATCTTGGCCATAATAGAAGCCATGTAAATGTTGATATTTGGTTTTTCTTTCACAGTCGAGTCGCTTTAGTATCTTTTTATGGGGGATTCCAGAAAGATATAATACATGCGCTACTAGCATCAAACTTCCTTCTAACACTTCAGGTACAACCTCAGTGGCACCAGCCTCATGTAGCTCATCTAAGCCCTTATCATTTTTAGTCCTCACTAATACTTTAACATCGGCATTGAGGGCTCTAATTTGTGCTAAAAGTGCTAAAGAGCGCTTTAAATCATTAAAAGTGATAATTAACAGTTTAGCCTTCTCAATCCCGGCGATTAAAAGAATCTCACGGCGACTGGCATCACCAAACTCGACCTGCTCTCCGCCCTCACGAGCTTCTTTAACGCGCATAGGATCCCTATCCAACACGATAAAGGGTAATGATTCAGTACGTAAAAACCGTGAAACTATCTGCCCTACGCGACCATAACCACAGATAATAGTGTGATCTGAAAATTGTCCCGGCAAGGTTTTTTGAAAGCGAAAAACTTTCTCATAATGATGTAAGGCTTCACGCGTTATTACCTGACTATATTTCACCAATAGCGGTGTTAACGACATGCTAATCACCCCTGTTGCAATCAATAAAGAGGATAATTGCCCACCAATTAATTCATATTTGCTGGCCAAAGCAACTAAAATAAAACCAAATTCGCCCATCTGAGCGAGTGCAATACCAACGCCTAGCGAGGTCGTTATCTTTTCATTCATGATTAATGCGGCTAGAGTGATTGTAATCATTTTCGCAATCATCATGCCAAACACCATCAGTAACAACACGCCAAGGTTGTCGCGTAAAATATCAAAGCTCAGTAAGGTACCAATAGAGATAAAGAAAATCGCCATTAATATATCTTTAAAAGGACGAATATCGGCAGCTAATTGATGACGATAATGGCTTTCAGCTAACATCATTCCGGCAAGAAACGCACCGAGTGCCATCGACAATCCAAGGAATTGTGTAAACCAAGCGGCTAACAGCGTTACAAATAGATTAGATAGGATAAAGATTTCATCGAAACGTACTCTGCCCATTTCATCAAAAAATTTTGGCAATACCCATCGACCAATAGCGAGTAACACGATTACTGCAAACGCCCCTTTTACAAACGCGATTGAAAGAGGCATAACTAACCCTGATTCCATTCCCGGCATTGCAATAATAGGAATAATGATTAAGAAGGGAACCACAGCGAGATCTTGAAATAGCAAAATCGCAATTGCTAATTTGCCCGTCTGCGAATGCAACTGTTGCTGATCCGTTAATACTTTGACAATTATAGCTGTCGATGACATGGTCAAAATGCCTGCAACCGTAAAAGATTGTTGCCAAGTCATCGTAAATAACTGACAGATAAAGTAGAACAACAGAAAAGAAACGATAACCTGTAAAGCCCCTAAACCAAAAACAGAACGTCGCATCTCAATTAACTTATTGAGAGAAAACTCTAACCCCAATGAAAACATTAAAAACACAATACCGAATTCCGCAATCAATTCTATCTCATGATATGAACCTAAGAAATTAAGCAATGAAGGGCCAAGCATAAACCCAGTAAATAGGTAGGCAATAATATTGGATAGGCGTAAGCGTCTAAACACAATTACGCTGATAATTGCACAACATAGTAATAATAAAAGATCAGTTAACACAGAGCTAAACACTCCCTTAGAAGATCTCCGTCATATTTTTAACGCAGAAAATGTCAAATGCTCGCAACAGAAAATTCTCTTCCTCAACAGAAAAAAACATAAACAAAAGTTTTTGACACTAGCTGTATCGAGCTTTTGTTTAAAATTAGACGCTTACACTAATCCTACAAGCATAGTAAAAATAGAAAAATAATGGTCATTTACGAACAAATTTTTAATTGGCATGAATACTGCTTTGACTCTAAACAGGCGCAATTTATGAGCAATTTCGCAATATCATATTTTAAAAAAGGAGGCCATTATGAAGGCAACAACACACACTACATTAGTAGGCCACCCTACTGATAATAAAGTGTTTAACCTAGTATCAAGTGGTTTAACTCTGAGCAATGAAAGCAAAGTAACATGTTTAGAGCTGTTACAGGAAAGCTTAGATCTTAAAGATCTTCTGACAAATTTTGCCTCTATAGTGGCAAGAATTATCCGCCCATTTAATGTTCGATTTCAGTCGGCTAATGGTTTATTTAGCTTAAATAACCATGAAAAGTACCATTTTAGCAATACTTATAATTTGCCACTTTCATCCAAATGCCCACGCATTGGATCGATTACTTATCAAAGTAATCAACCATTAAGCATGGCAGAAAGTAAACAGCTGATTGAACTGCACGAACTGTTAGTGCCTAATTTGCGTCATGCGCTTAAATTTGCAGAGTTAAATGCATTAGTTTTTAAAGACCATCTAACCAATGTTGGTAATCGCGCTTATTACGATGAAAGCTTACAACGCGCCATTGAACAAAGTAGTCGAGGCCATCAATCGCTGTCTTTGATGGTATTTGATATTAATGACTTTAAGCCTATTAATGATCAATTTGGCCACTTAAAAGGAGATAAAGTATTACAGCAATTTGCCGCTATTCTGACTAAAATTATTCGTAGTTCAGACATGGCATTTCGCTTAGGTGGGGATGAATTTGTACTTATTTTACAGCCAGGTGATCAACATTCGGTTAATAAAATTAGTGAGCGCTTATTAGTAGAGATACAACATACGCCTTTTTTAACAGAACTTAACTTTTCTGCCAGCATGGGATATGCGCACTGGCAAATGGGAGAGGATGCAAAAGTACTTTTTGAAAATGCCGATAAAAAACTCTATATTGAAAAGGCAAATAAATAAAGCCTCAGCCGGTGAATCAATTAATAAATTTACCGGTTTAGGCTTTCCATTTAGAAGAACATATACGCAACTGCTTTGAATAAACAGATTCACACTGAAACAAGCTAGTTGCTTCGACTAACTCACCATTAATAAAGACAAAAGGGAGTCGATCGCGCAACCAAGGGGCAAGATGATGCTCATGAAATAGTTTTTTGATGGTGCGCTTTTTATCTCTCCCAATGGGTCGACAACTAAAGCCCTTTGGTAAATCAGACCTAAAACAGATATCTACCTGATATCTCTCATCTAGATATCCAGACTCTGCATTAATGTGAAATCTGAAATCCCCAGCTTTAATTTTTAAAGGGTTTGTCGCATGCCAACTAACCCGTTGAGCTTCGCATGTAACTTTATTTTTACTCACTAGGTATAACTCATCTCGATAACGGCATACATTATAGCCCTGCAAACTAATTTGTGGCATTGCATCTTGCTGTGCTATCACAACATCTTGCCAAATAGCCGCTAATTGTTTGGTAGAAGGATACGTTAACCCATTCTGTTTAAACCAATGACGTATGACATTACATCGCCTAACTTGAGAAAGGTTTTTAAGCAATTGAATTCGAAGTGATTTTAATTTAGAGTTACACGATTTAAAATCATCAACAGTTATTTCATCTATGAGTTGTTGTTGACTTTGGCAATGTATCGCACTTCGAGCCACTGTTTTGGTAATTGCAGGCCAGCGCGCTTTTAACAGTGGCGTAATACTTTGACGGATAAAGTTACGATCAAACTGTTGATCCTGATTACTCTCATCTTCTACCCATGTTAATGAGAATTGTTGCGCATAATTACTTAATTGCTCACGCGAAAAGTCTAATAAGGGACGCACAAGATAGCCCATCGATAAACATTGTTTGCCAACAATCCCTTGCAAGCCAGTTAACCCTGCACCACGTTTTAAAGCGAGTAGTACCGTTTCGAGCTGATCATCCTGATGATGTCCGGTCACTAAGTAGTGATCTTTGCTCATCGCATGTGTAAGTGCTTGATAGCGTTTATCTCTGGCTAATGCTTCAAGACTTTCGCCATTTTTTTTATCGAGTGTCACTTTGCTAAAAATAAATGGAATCCCCAAAGAAGCACAAGTGATACGACATTGTTCAGCCCAATCATCAGCATAAGGGCTTAGCCCATGATGAATATGCTGAGCAACAACATTACAATTTTCCAAACGTGAAAAAAGGTGCAGTAATACCATTGAATCCAGCCCTCCACTAAGCGCTATTTTAAACTGCGCCTGCGTGGGAGCTAACAACGCGAGCTGCGCCTTAAAAGCGATGAAGACATCATGATTGTTAACCTCTTCCACTTGATTATCCTTTCTTGCGCTTAACCATTTACATGATCAAAATGTAAACAGACATTCTCTTCACCAACGAGTTTAGCGAGAGCAAAAAGAAGATCATCCGTTGGCGTGACCGCCCACGATAAACCTAAACTAAGTTCGGCTTGAGCAGTCGCATTGGTATATTCAATAAATACCGGACATACGCCTCCCATCGCAGGTTCAAGCACATTTTGTAGCTGTGTTTGAAACGGCTCACTATTATCACTAACGTTAATATTATCAGCATGGACTTTGAGACGTAATTTTGAAGCAAAGCGTTCACGAGCTTGCTCTATGCTCATCACTTCACGTGCATTCATTTTTAAGCCACCGTTAAAAAAGTCTTCGCTAACTTGCCCCTGTAAAATGATCACGTTATCGGTCACAAGAAGTTCTTCATACTGATCCAATAAATCGGCAAAAACCGTTATTTCTAAACGCGCACTTTTATCATCAAGAGTAATGATGCCCATTCGTTTACCTGCTTTGGTCACCATCACACGCATACCAAGAATCAGCCCTGCTATACGGCTATTTTGACCACGCCGATTAGGGCTAAGCTCCCCTATTTTAGTACAATGGAAAGAGCGAATATGCGTTTCATATTGATCTATCGGGTGCCCTGTTAGGTATAAGCCTAAGGTCTCTTTTTCTCCCGCTAGCCATTGTTTCTCTGGCCACTTTTCAACGGTCGAGAATTTATTTTCTATCTCTTCACTATCGGTTGTTAATACACCAAACAGATCCGTTTGCCCATAAGATTCCGCTTTTTTATGTTGAATAGCAGCTTCTAAGGCACTCGGTAAGTTAGCCATTAAGGCGGCACGGTGTGGCCCTAAATTATCCAAAGCACCAGCGAGAATTAGCTTCTCTAGGATACGCTTACCACAGCGCTTAAGGTCTATTCGAGTACAAAAATCAAATAGGTCTTTAAATTTACCGCCCTCTGTACGCGCTTCAATAATGGCATCAACAGGCGCTTCACCAACGCCTTTAATCGCCCCTATTCCATAAATAATGCGTTGATTTTTATCAACATTAAATTTGAATAAACCTTCGTTAACATCAGGTGGACATAAGTTCAGCCCCATACGCTGACATTCTGCCACCAGAATAACCACTTTATCAGTGTTATCCATATCCGCAGACATAACAGCTGCCATGAAGTAAGAGGGGTAAAAAGTTTTCATCCACAAAGTTTGATAAGAAACCAACGCATAAGCAGCTGAGTGCGATTTGTTGAACCCATAGCCGGCAAATTTTTCTACTAAATCGAAAATTTTCATGGCTAGCTCGCCATCAACCCCATTTGCAATAGCCCCTTCTTCGAAGGTAGCACGTTGCTTCTCCATCTCTTCCGGTTTTTTCTTACCCATTGCACGACGTAGCATATCTGCGCCACCGAGTGTATAACCCGATAGAACTTGGGCAATTTGCATTACCTGCTCTTGATAAAGAATAATTCCGTAGGTTGGCTCAAGAATGCCCTGTAAAGATTCATGTTGCCACTTTTCATCAGGGTAAGAAACAACCTCACGACCATGTTTACGTTCGATAAAGTTATCTACCATGCCCGACCCTAATGGCCCAGGCCTAAAGAGGGCTACTAAAGCGATCATATCTTCGAAACAGTCAGGCTGTAATCGGCGAATAAGATCCTTCATACCACGCGACTCTAACTGAAATACAGAGGTCGTTTCATAACGTTTTAATAATTCAAAACAGAGTGGCTCAGTAAGGCTGATGCGTTCAATATCGATTAGATCCTTACCATCCTCCTTATTGTGAGCATTAGCCATGTCGATTGCCCACTGCACAATTGTTAGCGTACGTAACCCTAAGAAGTCAAACTTAACAAGTCCCGCGGTTTCAACATCATTTTTGTCATATTGCGTAACCGGATTGTTCCCTTCATCATCACAATACAGCGGTGAGAAATCGGTTATCGTGGTCGGCGAGATAACAACCCCCCCCGCATGTTTACCCGCATTACGAATGGTACCTTCAAGAGTACGACACATATCAATTAAGTCGCGCACTTCTTCACTGCCATCGTAACGCTCCTGTAAACGAGGCTCTTCGACAAAAGCTTTGGTGAGTGTCATGCCAGGCGTCGGAGGAATTAATTTGGAGATTCCATCGACAAAGCCATAGGGATGCCCCAGTACACGCCCAACATCTCGAATAACCGCCTTCGCAGCCATGGTACCAAAAGTGATGATCTGTGATACCGCATCACGACCATAAAGTTCCGCTACATGGTCAATTACCTCATCACGTCTATCCATGCAGAAGTCGATATCAAAATCGGGCATAGAGACACGTTCAGGGTTCAAAAATCGCTCGAACAGAAGCTCTAATTCAAGCGGATCAAGATCGGTAATTTTAAGCGCATAAGCAACCAATGAACCAGCACCACTACCACGGCCTGGGCCAACAGGAATATTGTTATCTTTACTCCATTGAATAAATTCCATTACGATCAAAAAGTAACCGGGGAACCCCATGGTATTGATAACGTCTAGCTCTATCTGCAATCGTTCATCATAAGGTTTACGAATAGCAGCAAAGTCAGGGCTATCTTTGTCAAAAAGAAACTCAAGACGAGCCTCTAAGCCTTCCTTAGAAACATCACAGAAAAATTCCTCAATCGCTTTACCACCGGTTGGAAAATCTGGTAAAAAATACTCCCCAAGACGGAGGGTGACATTACAACGTTTCGCTATTTCGACACTGTTTTGTAACGCTTCTGGAATATCAGAAAAGAGCTCACACATCTCCTCTTCACTGCGCAGATATTGTTCAGGGCTATACTCCTTCGGGCGACGATCATCGCCTAATGTAAACCCTTGGTTAATACATACACGAATATCATGCGCATCAAATAAGTTTTCATCGGCAAAAACCACTTGATTGGTCGCCACCACAGGCAGTTGATATTTTGTCGCCCAATCAAGCGCAAGATGTAGATAAACTTCTTCATCAACACGGTTGGTGCGGATTAATTCAAGGTAATAGCGTTGTGGGAAGTGTGTTTGATAAAATTGCGTGATTTCAGCTGCAATATCTTCATGCCCTTTAAGCAAAATTTTACCGAGATCCCCCTCCTTCGCACCAGATAATAATAATACGCCTTGATTGTGCTCAATAAGCCAATCTTGTTCGATAACAGCACGTCCACCAATATGCCCTCGCAAATACGCTTTTGAAATAAGCTCAGTGACATTTTTATAGCCGTCATTGTCCATAGCAAGCGCTGTTAAACGAAACTGCTCGCCCCCTAGTAATTCACTCTGCACCCAAAAATCTGCACCAACAATTGGCTTAATCCCAGCACCATGAGCTGCACCGTAAAATTTAACGAGGCCACAGAAATTAGTTTGGTCGGTTAGTGCAAGTGCAGGCATATTCATTGCGGCTGTTTTAGCGACTAAAGGCTTAACTTTAGTCAGCCCATCTACCATCGAGAAATCACTATGAACGCGCAGATGAATAAATTTTGGATCAGGTTTCATAACTAATTCGGACATACTATTTCCATAGGATAAAGATAAATAACGCGATAAGGCTATAAGCAATAAGCTGTAAGGCTATAAAGCCAGAAGGCGAGAAGGTTAAAAGCTATAAGGCTTGAAGCATCCCAGCCTTCCAGCCTTTCCTACTTTCCAGCCTTCAAGCTCTCTAGCATTCCAGGCTTTCCTACTTTCCAGCCTTCAAAGAAGCCCTAATACTTTCTTAACGGGCTTAAAGCTTTTGCGGTACTCATCAATTGCACCATATCTTTCTAAAGCTTCAAAGTGCGCTTTAGTCGGGTAACCTTTATGTTTAGCAAACCCATATTCAGGGTATCGAGCATCTAATTCTTGCATCTCTCTATCACGCGTTACTTTGGCAATAATCGAGGCTGCGCTTATCTCTGCCACTCGTGAATCGCCTTTGACAACCGCTTCACTTGGCATATTAAGCGCAGGGCATCGATTTCCATCAATAAATACAAATTCAGGTTGAATAGTTAACCCCTCAACGGCACGTTGCATAGCAAGCATGGTCGCGTGCAAAATATTAATATCATCAATTTCAGAGGGAGAGGCACGGCCCACAGAGATACATAACGCTTTTTCTTGAATCTCATCAAACATCAAGGCTAATTTTTTTTCACTTAACTTTTTAGAGTCGGCAAGGCCAGCAATGGGATTTTTAGCATCAAGAATAACCGCAGCGGTGACGACATCACCAACCAAGGGGCCTCGTCCTACTTCATCAACACCTGCGACTAATTGTACATTAGGGTATATAACCGCTTCAAACTCAGTATTTGTCTTAGCCATTTTTATTCTCTATTAAGTTCACCACTGCTTGTGCGGCTTGTTTATCAGCATCACATTTAATACGTTGATGTAATTCAGTGAATATTTCAATCATCTGTTCACTACCACCTTCGATCAACCTCTCTAACTCATGCACCATATTATCAACGGTGCAATCATATTGACTGAGCTCTTTTACCACTTCTTTATCAGCAATCAAATTAGGCAAGGAGGTATATTTGACACTTGATAGTGATTTCGCAATGACATAGGTTAATGCACTGACTTTATAAGCTACCACCATCGGCGCTTTTGCTAACATTGCCTCTAAGGCGGCAGTTCCTGATGCCAATAAGACCAGATCCGCAGATTGTAAAACGTCACTAGAATGACCATCAAAGAGCGTGATGGGAAGATCTGGGGCGATCTCTGCTATCTGTGCCATAAACTGTTGCTTACGACGATCATTCACCATCGGCACAATAAAATGGTATTCAGGATATTTACGATGAATTATTTTCGCTGTTTCTAAAAACAGTGGGCCTAATACGCCCACTTCCGCTTTACGGCTACCCGGCAATATAGCGAGTAACTTTTGCTCCTTCACTAACGATAGTCTTGATCGCGCATGTTCTTTTTCGCGAATAATAGGTAATTGATCTGCAAGGGTATGACCCACAAACTGACACGGAACATTAAACCGGTCATAAAAAGCTTTTTCAAAGGGTAAAAAAGCTAATACCAAATTTGTTGCTTTGGCAATTTTATGAATACGCCACTGCTTCCACGCCCATACGGAAGGGCTGACATAATGAATAGTTTTAATGCCCTGAGCCTTTAATTTCAACTCAACAGTTAAGTTAAAATCGGGCGCATCAATGCCGATAAAAATATCAGGTGGGTTGTTAATAAAGTGTTCAGTAATCGATTTACGAATTGAAAGAATACTTCGTAACTTACCCAATACTTCAACAAACCCCATTACAGAAAGCGCCTCTAAAGGATGTAATGCTTTACACCCCTGAGCAAGCATTTTAGGCCCTGCAATTCCTTCAAAAATGGCATCAGGGTAATGAATTTTAAGTGCTTTAATTAAACCTTCACCTAGAATGTCACCCGATGCTTCACCCGCAATTAAACCGATTCGTAATGGCTTACCCATAATTTTTTACTCATAAAATATTCTGAAAAAAAAAGGCTCTAATGAGCCTTTTTATAAAGTCTAAGAAGCAAATTTAGCGCACAATACCACGACTATCTTCACTCAAAAAGTCATGTAATACTTTCAATTCAGGACAATCCTGCGCTTTGGAAGCAATTATATTTTTCGCTTCTTCTAAACTATTTCCATCTCGGCATAGGGCTTTGTAAGCGCGTTTTATTTCCATAATAGCAGCACTACTAAAACCACGTCGTTTTAGTCCAACAGAGTTAATCCCCTGCGCCTGAACATAATTCCCTGAAGCCATAAAGTAAGGAGGAATATCTTTATTTACCGCAGAACAACCACCAATCATGGCGTATTCACCAACACGGGTAAATTGATGCAATGCAGATAAACCACCAATAATGACATTGTTTGCCAGCTTAGTATGACCTGCAAGCGTGGCATTATTAGATAAGATTATGTTATCGCCAAGAATACAATCATGTGCGACATGTACGTATGCCATCAATAAATTGTTATTGCCAATCTTAGTGGTACCTTTGTCCTGAGCTGTACCACGATGAATCGTACAACTTTCACGGAATACATTATTATCTCCGATCTCTAAAAAGGTTTCTTCACCATCATATTTTAGATCTTGGCAATCTTCACCCACTGAGGCGAATTGAAATATTTTATTGCCTTTACCCATTTTAGTTGGGCCGTTCACCACTACATGTGGTGCAATCCAACAATTTTCACCGATTTCAACACGCGCACCGATGATGGTATAAGGCCCGATCTCCACATTAGCAGCAATACTTGCTGTTTCATCAATAATTGCTGTAGGGTGAACTTTTGCTGTTTCGTGAATATTGTTATTAGCCATTAAATCTCTCTTCTTGCACACATGATCATTGCTTGACATGCGATTTCACCATCAACTTTCGCGGTACATTCAAATTTCCCCATACCACGACGCTCTTTCAGATAGATAACTTCAAGTTCAAGAATATCACCTGGTACAACCGGTTTACGAAAACGTACTTTATCAACTGACGCTAAAAAATATAGCTCATTTTCCGCAGGTTTACCGTAAGTAGCGAAGGCTAAAACGCCTGTTGCTTGTGCTAATGCTTCAATGATCATAACACCAGGAAAAACAGGAGTTCCAGGAAAGTGTCCTTGAAACTGTGGTTCATTAAATGAAACGTTTTTTACGCCATTTAACGTTTTACCTGGTACATAATCGATAACGCGATCAATTAATAAAAATGGGTAACGGTGTGGAAGGAGATTCATGATCTCTTTAATGTCTAAACTATTTAATTCGTTGCTCACTTAGTATTCCTTAATCTTTATCTTGTAATTGTTTTTCAAGTTGCTTCACACGTTTAAAGAGATCATCTATTTTAAGCGTATAAGCGGTATTTTTTCGCCACTGTTTATTTGCAATCGCAGGTACACCTGAAGAATATATTCCCGGCTCACTTATATCTCGCATGACCATACTATCACCAGTAATCACAACATTATCCGTGATATTTAAATGGCCATTCATAGCAACACTACCGCCCACGATACAACTTTTACCTACTTTCGTGCTACCGGCAATATTTGAGCCTCCGGCAACTGCCGTATGCTCTCCAATAAACACATTGTGAGCAATTTGACATTGATTATCAATTTTAACGCCGTTGCTAATAATAGTATCAGACAAGGCACCACGATCGATGGTGGTTGACGAGCCTATCTCAACATCATCACCAATAAGCACTTTACCAATTTGTGGTATTTTCACCCACTTACCTTGGTGTGGAGCATTACCAAATCCATCACTACCAATCACTGTATTTGCATGAATAATACAACGTTGCCCTATTTCACAGCCATGATAGACCGTGACATTAGGGTAGATTTTACTTTGAGCGCTAATTTTTACATGCTCACCCAACACTACATTCGCAAAAATTTGACAGTTATCAGCGACTTCGACGCCAGCACCAATGACCACATTTTCAGAGATTGCGACATTTTTGCCAATAATAGCACTACTATCAATAATGGCACTTTCAGCAATATTAATATTCAAGTTTGGCGTTGTGTCGAAGATATTCGCTAACATGGCATAACCAACATACGGGTTATCCATGAATAATGCATTACCTTGATAATTGCCCATAATAGCCGTTGGCAAGACAATCGCACTGGCCTGACACTGTTCAAGTTTTGATAACAGTTTTTTATCTGAAACAAAGGTAATTTCACCTTCATTAGCTTGATCAAAAGTAGCTAAGCGATGGATACTTAAGTTACCATCACCAACCAATTTTGCTCCTAATATAGTGGCTAATTGTGCGAGTGTTTGCATCATCTTTCAGCCTACTTTTTGCTAATTTCTTCGATAATAAGATCTGAAATATCGTAACCAGGTTTAGCAAAAACAACCTGTTCGCCATTTAAAATAATGTCGTAGCCTTGCTCTTTAGCAACGTCATTAATAACGTCACGAACTACAATAAGTGCTTTTTGCTGTTCTTCTCCCTGACGACGACGGTTATCTTCTTCAAATGCTTTTCGGTTTATTTTGTATTCTGAGAGCTTCACTTCTACCTTACGTTGCATAGCTGTGACTTCATCATTAGCCATTAGCTCCGCATCACGTTTTAGCGTTTTTTCAATTTTAGTTATCTCTGTTTCTAACGCTTGTAACGCTTCGTAACGCGCTTTAAATTCCGCTTCTAATTTTTTAATAATACGCTCACGTTGCGGTGACTCTTTCATGATTTTTGATGGGAAAACAACTCCTACTTTCTGTATGTCTGCTGCATTCACTGCAGGAACTGTAATCATAGCGACAGCTAAAGTTGCGGCTTTTAAAAAGTTTTTCATGTTAATGACTCCAAAAATAAAAATAAAATGATTGAGTAAAAATTAAACGTATATATTGCTTAGAAAGTATCACCAATGTTAAATGAGAATACTTCTGTTCTATCGCCTTCATACTTTTTCAAGGGCCAAGCAAGGGTAAAGACTAACGGCCCCATTGGTGAAATCCAAGTAACCTGTGCTCCAGCTGAAACACGTATTCTACCTGGTTTTGAATAATCTCCAAAATATTCACAGTTATATGAACAACTTAGTTGATTATAATAGTCATAGTTAAACTCAGTATCCCACACTTCACCGGCATCAACAAAGACACTACTTCGTACTTGTCGTGTATAAGCTTCATCTAGGAAAGGTACAGGGAAAATAACTTCGCCACTCATCGTGTATTTAGCATTACCACCTACCGCATTATCTGTGAATGCCATAGAGCTATTACCGCCATCACTTCCCGTATACATCGCACGAGGTCCAACGGTATTGCTTGAGAAACCACGCAGAGTTCGATAACCACCTGCATAGTAATTCTCGAAGAATGGTAGGATTTGGTCATTACCTTCAAATTGACCATAACCGTTAGCATAACCAAGCGTACCACGTAACAGCGTTGTCCACTCTCCATCTTCGGTGATACGTTGATAATTAGATATTTCAAAATTAACTTTGAAATATTGAAGATCAGAACCCGGTATAGTCATTTTCGCCCAAAGGTCATGTTTCATACCCTGTGTAGCCATACGCCCTTTATCTAGATTATTACGTGTCCACTTAGCGGTAAAATCAAAGTTTTGGAAGTCAACGGCACCATCAGCATCTAACATTGAACCATATATTTCCCAAAACTGTCGTAATTGCTCATAGGCCTTAAGTTGCGCAATACCATTGTTCTCCCAACCAACACTGAACCCTAAACGGTTTATCTCATTCACTGGGAAGCCCATGTTTAAACGTACGCCATAAGTCGTATTGGTGTAATCGACAATGTTCGCTTCACCCGCTTCGAATAGATCATAAAACACACGTACACCGCCACTCACACCATCTTTGGTTAGATATGGTGTAGTGTAATTAACATTTGCACTACGGTTATAATCATTGAATTTAACTTCAAAACCGACCTTATCACCAGAGCCTAAAAAGTTATCTTGGCTAACCCCACCACTTAAACTCAACCCTGATTCAGTACCATAACCAATACCAGCATTAAATGAGCCAGAGGGTTGCTCTTCGACAACAATATTTAAATCGATTAAATCATCACTCACACGCTCTGTGTTTATATCAACCATTGAGAAGAAACCTAATCGGTTCAAACGATTTTTTGAGAGTTCAACACTTTCACTAGAAAGCCAGCCCCCTTCCATCTGACGCAACTCACGGCGTAAAACTACATCCTTAGTAGATGTATTACCTGATATATTAATATTTCGAACATAACCACGCTGCCCAGGCTCTACTGAAAAATTAACAACGACAGTATTCGTTTCATCATCGACTTCAGGGTAAGTGGTAATTTGAGGGTAAGCGTAGCCTAAACGACCAAAATATTTACGCATGTTTTGCTCGGTGGCAGCAACCTGTGAAGCAGCATAAACGTCCCCCTCAGCAAAGGGAACTAAGGATTTAATATCTTCATCATTACCAAGTAGGTTACCAATGAATTGCACACCACCGATATTATAAATTTCACCTTCATCTACATTAACTGTTACGTAAACACCTTTTTTATTTGGTGTTAGTGCTACTTGGGTATCTTCTATCGCAAAACGAATATAACCACGATCTAAGTAATAACTTTTAATAACTTCTAAGTCACCAGCCAGTTTTTGTTTTTGATAGTTATCATCAGCAAAAAAATCCCACCAACCTGCAGAATCAGCAAGTGTGAGTCGTTTTAATAATTGGTTATCGGCAAATATGGTATTACCCACGATGTTAATTTGCTCTATTTTTGCTGTTAAGCCTTCACGGAATACAAACTGAATAGAGACACGATTACGGGGTAACGAAGTTACAATTGCTTCAACTTGAGCGCTGTATTTACCCACACTGTGGTAAAAGTCCTCTAAACTTTTCTCAATACCAGACAAAGTCGTTCTATCTAGCGGTTCCCCCACTTGAATGGAAGAAGACTTAAGTGAGTCCAGGATCTGCTCTTCGGTTAATTTGTCATTACCCGTTAATCCAATATTACTGATCGTTGGACGCTCTTTGACTTTAAAAATAAGTACATCACCAGCACGATCTAGTTCAATAGACTCAAAGTGACTACTTGCATATAACTGTTTAACCGCTTTAGCTAATTGGTAATCATCAACAACATCGCCTTCTCGTATAGGTAAACTTAACAAGGCAGCACCCAATGTAACGCGCTGCAATCCTTCAAATTGAAGATCTGAAATAGTAAATTTTTCAGCGTTAGCTAACATGGAAAAACAGCTACTAAAAATAAACGCTGTTACTAGCAAATATCGGTTAAACATGTTTGTATGAATCCTTAATAACACTTATCTGGTGTTTTAATATAAGTCTGTATTTTATAAACTTCTCAAGTCGCTTTCAATGTAATGATTTATCAACTCTTAGAGCAGATTAAAATCATTCAGTATCGCGATACTCATTAGTGTCATTAAAATAGCCCCGCCGATTTTAAAACCGACTTCTTGAACTTTTTCTGAAACGGGTTTACCGGTTATAACCTCGATAAAGTAATACATCAGATGGCCACCATCTAAAACCGGTAAAGGGATTAAATTCATTAAACCTAAATTTACACTGATTAGCGCAAGAAACCCGAGGAAATACTCAATACCATAATCTGCACTTGTTCCTGCTCCTTTAGCAATGGATACAGGACCACTTAGGTTTTTAACTGATATATCTCCGGTTACTAGTTTAATCAGAGTATCAAAAGTAAGTTTGGTTAACTGTCCAGTCTTCTCGATACCTTTCAAAAAAGCATCAATAGGAGAATATTTTAGTGTCACCCGATAATCTTCCGGGTAAGGTTCGACAATAGGCGCTACACCGATAAAGCCTTTACCTGTTTCCTCTTTCAACTGAGGGGTTAATAACAACGTTAATGGTAATGACTCTCTTTGAACTTTTAATGCCAGCGGTTGTTCTGGAGAACCTTGTATCAATTCAACAAAATGAGCCCAATCTCGTAAGGTTACGCCATCGATAGCAATCAATTGATCATCGGCCTTTAGCCCTGCTATTTCTCCTGCACCACCTTTAGAAACCTCGGCCACAGCTAACTGTATTGTTGGCCGAAATGGCAAGAGCCCCAAGCTATGAATAATAGAATCTTTTTTAGGGTCAAATGACCAGTTCTGCAATGAGACTGTGTATTTAGAAATTGGTTCAACGGGAGCATTTGCTAACGGTTTAATTGTGATATCAAACTCACTTTCACCAATTTGCCCCACTAATGCAAGATTCAGCGCTTCCCAGTCTCCGACTTGAGTTTCATTAATTGATTCTATTTGAAAGCGTTCTGTGGTTGTAATCACTGACATCGGTGAGTTTTCTACCACACCATTAATGATCGGTTTTGCACTATTGATACCAATCATATACATGATAAAAAAGGCAATAATAGCCAATAAGAAATTAGCTAAAGGGCCAGCCGCAACGATAGCAATACGTTGCCATACCGTTTTTTTATCAAAAGCAAATTGTTGTTCATCATCGGCCACGCTTTCAACGCGCCCATCAAGCATTTTGACATAGCCACCTAACGGAATAGCCGCAATTGCAAACTCTGTCCCGTGCTTATCTTTTCGTTTAAATAATACTTTACCAAATCCAATTGAAAAACGATGCACCTTGACACCACAGCGCCTAGCTACCCAAAAATGGCCATATTCATGTATCGCAACTAAAACACTTAACGCAACAATAAATGCGCCTAGATTCCATAAAATGGTTAACATAAGATTTCTCGTCTAATAAGTGATAACGCACGGTTTTTAGCATCACTATCAATCAATAACAACTCCTCGATAGAGCTGTTTGACTGCCTCTTTGATGTTTGTAAAACACGGTCTACCAACTGAGAAATTTGTGTAAACTGGATCTCGCCATTTAAAAAGGCTTCCACAGCCACTTCATTAGCGGCATTCAAGGTGGTGGTAGCCTGTTGTCCTTCGTAACATGCGTCAATAGCGAGTTTTAAACAGGGGTAGCGATTAAAATCGGGAGCGATAAAACTAAATTCAGGAGAGCTAAAAAAATCTAAATTTTCAACACCACTAGTAATCCGCTTCTCCCCCCCCATGACATGCGCAATCGGAGTACGCATATCAGGGTTACCCATCTGTGCAATAACACTACCATCAATATATTGCACCATAGAATGAATAACAGACTGAGGATGGATAATGACCTGTAATTGCTCACGACTTGCATTAAACAACCACCGTGCTTCAATGTATTCGAGGCCTTTATTCATCATTGTTGCAGAATCAATTGAGATTTTTTGTCCCATCGACCAATTAGGATGCTTAACTGCTTGAGCAGGTGTAATGCTAGGGAACTCAGACAAAGCCTTATTTAAAAAAGGTCCTCCTGAGCCAGTCAACAATATTTTCGAAACCCCCTCGGCTTCGAGCTGGCAATGACCAATACTGTTTTGTAAATTCGGCGATAGTGCTTGGTAAATAGCATTATGCTCACTGTCTACTGGCCATAATTTGGCCCCTGATTTTTGTACTGCATCAATAAAGAGCTGACCCGACATCACTAACGACTCTTTATTAGCGAGAAATATCTCTTTGCCTGCCTTAACAGCAGCGAGGGTGCTTTTTAAGCCAGCACCTCCAACAATCGCAGCCATTACACAATCAATTTCTACACTAGCAATCAATTGTAGTAATTCAGCTTCGTTTTTCACTAACGTAGAGCGACAATCTGTTTTCGATAATTTAAAGGCAAGTTCGTCAGTTGCTTTAGGGCAACTCATGGCAACATAATCAGGATTAAACGTTTTGCATAATGCCAACATTTTATCGACACTTTTTGACGCGACCAATAACTTAACACGGTACAATTCTGGATTATTTTGGCAAACAGAAAGTGTACTTGCACCAATAGAGCCCGTTGCGCCCAAAATAGCTAAATTTTTCATCGCTTAGTTTAACCAGAGTAAGTAAGTAAGCGTGAACACAGGAACGGCGGCCGTTAGGCTATCTATACGGTCGAGAATTCCACCATGGCCAGGTAATAAATTTCCGCTATCTTTAAGTCGTGCTTCGCGCTTGAAGATACTTTCGCTTAGGTCACCTAATGCAGAAACAAATGTGGTTATTAATGCAGCGACAAAAAACATTACCACTTTCTCGCCTGGCACAGCAAAGAAAATACTCGCAAGGAAAGCAACAATCATCGCGCTCACTGCACCACCGACAAAACCCTCAATCGTTTTACCAGGGCTTACATTCGGCGCCAATTTATGTTTGCCAAAACGTTTCCCACAGAAATAAGCGCCGGTATCAGCAGCCCAGACCAATAGAAAAACAAACAGTAGTAGTGCACCACCGTAATAGAAATCGTGATGAATATTCACAGATCGTAGTACGACCATAGACCAGAAAAATGGAATTAAAGTCAGTAAACCAAACAACGCTTTTACTGCCTTACTTCGCGCCCAATAAGGGCCACTTTTCGGATAAGTGGCTACTAACACGAGAGAAACAAACCACCAAGCGGCGGTCACAATTAAACCGTTTTCAACCATCGGATGGATACCGGAAACATTCCACAATTGCTCTATTGGTAACAGGATTAACGTAATAGCAAGTACAAAACCAAAAATATATAAAATAGGGCTTGAGGTAGAATCAGAATTTACAAAGCTCGCCCACTCTTTACTGGCCAATAAAAAAATAGCGGCCGTAAACATCATAAAAAATTTAAGAGGTAGCAAAAATATGCCCGCGATGGCAAGGGGAGCCAAAACGAGCGCAGTTATTATTCGTTGTTTCACAGAAACATCCTGTTGAATTTAATTATAAGAATCAGCGCGGTGCAACCTGTTCACTGGTTTGACCAAAACGACGCTCTTTACCAGCGAACACATCCAGTGCATCTTGAAATGCATCGCCATTAAAATCAGGCCATAACACATCACAAAAATACAATTCAGCATAAGCAAGTTGCCACAATAAGAAGTTACTAATACGATGATCTCCACCTGTCCGAATCATTAAATCGACCGCAGGAAGCTCTCCTAAACTAATTGTGTTATTTATTTTATCTTCAGTGATTTCATCTATTGTTAAATCACCCTGTAGTACCATACGTGTGAGCTTCTTTGTCGCATGAGTAATATCCCAACGCCCACCATAATTGGCTGCAACATTTAACACAAGACCATCATTTGCTTGCGTCAAAGCTTCTGCTTGTTGTACTTTTTTTTGCAGACGCTCACTAAAACCAGATATGTCGCCAATTATTTTTAATTTAATATTATGTTTATGTAGCTTTTTGACTTCACTGCCTAAAACCGTGAAAAACAGCTCCATCAACATGTTGACTTCTTTCTCAGGGCGTTTCCAATTTTCACTACTAAAAGCATAAATGGTTAGCACTTCAATCTTTTTTTCATTGGCAAAGCTGATCGCTTTGCGTAATGACTTGACGCCGTGCTTGTGACCAAACACACGATGCTTTCCTTTGCTCTCTGCCCAACGTCCGTTTCCGTCCATTATAATTGCAACATGTTTGGGCAATGCTTGTTGTTCAGTTACCGTTGTCACTTGCACCCTTAGCAATATATTGCTTGAGCAGGTAAGATACTTACCTGCTCACGTCAAATTATACTTCCATTAACTCTTTTTCTTTCACAGCTAATAATTCATCCACTAGCTTGACACTGTCGTTAGTCACTTTCTGAACTAACTCTTCACCTTGACGTTGCTGATCTTCGCTGATCTCTTTCTCTTTTTCTAACTCTTTCAGATCACCATTTGCATCACGACGAATATTACGGATAGCAATACGGCTATTCTCAGCCTCACCACGTACAACTTTAATAAGGTCTTTACGACGCTCTTCTGTTAATGGTGGTAAAGGAATACGAATCACTGTACCTGCAGACATTGGGTTTAAACCAAGGTTAGACCCCATGATTGCCTTTTCAACAGCAGCGATAAGTGTTGCATCAAATACCGTTACCGTTAACGTGCGAGAGTCCTCTGTTGAAACGTTACCCACTTGGCGAAGTGGCGTATTGCTTCCGTAGTACGGCACCATAATGCCATCTAATAAGCTTGGATGTGCACGTCCTGTACGAATTTTTGCTAACTGATTTTTAAATGCTTCGATGCTTTTACTCATTCGCGTTTGTGCATCGTCTTTAATTTCATTGATCATGGTATTTTCCCAAAATATAGATTAAATATTTAATTGTTATTATTACTTAGCGCAATGTGTAATAGTTGTGCCTTCATCTTCACCCAATACAACACGGCTTAAAGCACCTGGTTTATTCATGTTAAAAACACGAATTGGTAAGCTATGGTCACGCGCAAGTGTAAAGGCAGCTAAATCCATTACTTGTAACTCTTTTTCAAGGACAACTTGATAATCAATCTCTTTATAAAGCGTTGCTTCTGGATTTTTTACAGGATCAGCATCATAAACGCCGTCCACTTTAGTACCTTTTAACACCGCATCTGCTTCGATTTCGATACCACGTAAACAAGCGGCTGAATCTGTTGTAAAGAAAGGGTTACCTGTACCTGCAGAGAAAATAACAACGGTGCCTAATTTAAGGTATTTAATTGCTTCTGCCCAGTTATAATCATCACAAACACCATTTAATGGGATCGCTGACATTAAGCGCGAGTTGACGTGTGAACGATGCAGCGCATCGCGCATTGCTAAACCATTCATTACTGTTGCTAACATTCCCATATGGTCGCCTACCACACGGTTCATACCCGCTTCTGCAAGACCAGCACCGCGGAAAATATTACCACCACCAATAACAAGGCCAACCTGCACGCCCGCTTCAATCAGAGATTTAATCTCTAAAGCCATACGATCTAATACGGTTGGATCAATACCAAAGCCTTCTTCGCCAACAAGGGCTTCACCACTTAATTTTAATAAAATACGACGATATGCTGATTTTGGGTTGGTGCTCATAAAATTCATTCCTCTATGTGGGTCTAATAGCAATTTCATTAATAAACTGTTTAAACATCAAACACCTTACTAATAAAATTTCAACGAATTAACCTTTACTGTAAATATAAAAGAACCGCAGAGCTAGCCGCGGTTCCTATTTTTACAATAAACATCAAGCTTATTGTTTAGAAGTCAAGATTACTGACCAGCGGCTGCTAGTGTAGCTGCAACTTCAGCTGCGAAATCTTCTTCTTTCTTCTCGATACCTTCACCCACTTCGATACGGATAAACGTTTCAACGTCAACGCCAGCATCTTTAAGAAGCTTAGCAACTTTGATTGAAGGATCTTTAACGAATGGTTGACCTGTAAGGCTCACTTCACCAGTGAATTTAGCCATACGACCAGAAACCATTTTTTCAGCAATCTCAGCAGGTTTACCACTGTCGATAGCGATCTGTAGTTGAATCTCTTTCTCTTTTGCTACAACATCAGCAGGAACATCTTCCGGCTTAACATATGTAGGAGAAGCAGCTGCAACGTGCATTGCGATATCTTTCGCAAGCTCAGCTTCACCACCAGTTAGTACAGAGATAACACCGATTTTACCGCTGTGTACGTATGCGCCAAGGTTTGCACCTTCAACGATTTGTACACGACGAACAGAGATGTTTTCGCCGATTTTAGCTACTAGGTTAGCACGTGCTTCTTCAACAGTAATATCATCAAATGCTAATGCACCTAATGCTTCAACTTCAGTTACTTTGTTAGCAAGCGCGATATCAGCAACTTGGTTAGCAAATGCTAAGAAGCTTTTATCCATTGCTACGAAGTCTGTTTCACAGTTTACTTCAGCGATAAGTGCAACTGCACCATCTGTTTTCGCTAAAACAACACCTTCAGCTGCAACACGGCCAGCTTTTTTAGCGGCTTTAATTGCACCAGATTTACGCATGTTTTCAATTGCAAGCTCGATGTCGCCATCTGCTTCAACTAATGCTTTTTTACAATCCATCATACCCGCAGCTGTGCGGTCACGAAGTTCTTTAACTTGCTTAGCTGTAATAGCCATTGTCGAATTCCTAATATTTGATCTACAAAAAAAAGGGGAGCCTAAACTCCCCTGATAACTAACCAAGTGTCGATTAGTTAATAAGAGCTTCTAAATTAGAAGGACTTATTTCTCAGCTGTTTCTTCAACAAAACCGTCTGCTTCAGCTGCTACTGCAACGTCTGCTTGACGACCTTCTTTAACAGTCAGTGCAGCTGCATCTAAGTACAGTTTGATAGCACGGATAGCATCATCATTACCAGGAACAACGAAATCGATGTTATCTGGGCATGAGTTAGTATCTACAACAGCGATAACTGGAATACCTAAGTTATTCGCTTCTTTGATTGCAATGTGCTCGTGATCTGCATCGATTACGAAGATTACATCTGGGATACCGCCCATGTTTTTGATACCACCAAGTGTTTTTTCAAGTTTCTCTAATTCACGAGAACGCATTAGCGCTTCTTTTTTAGTTAACTTGTCAAAAGTACCATCTTGGCTTTGAACTTCAAGGTCTTTCAGACGTTTGATCGATTGACGAACTGTTTTCCAGTTAGTCAACATACCACCTAACCAACGGTGATCTACGTAGAATTGATCACAGCTGATTGCAGCTTCTTTAACCGCTTCAGACGCAGCACGTTTAGTACCAACAAAAAGAACTTTACCGTTTTTAGATGCTTTTGCTTCTAAAAAGTTAAGTGCTTTGTTGAACATTGGAACTGTGTTCTCAAGATTGATGATATGAACTTTATTACGCGCACCAAAAATGAATGGTTTCATTTTTGGGTTCCAGTAACGAGTTTGGTGACCGAAGTGTACGCCAGCTTGTAGCATATCGCGCATTGATACTGTTGCCATTTTGAATTTCCTTTAGTAGGGGTTAGGCCTCCACGTATCCCATAAACTCGACCAGTTTCAAAATATGAAAGCAGCACCCCGAGTTACGTGTCGATACGTGTGTGTTATTGTAATTAACATTTTTAGCGAATTTTCATTATTGAAAACAGCCAAATAACGTTAATAAGTTAAGTGAGTTTTAATGATTCAAAACGAACTATTAAACTCGATGCGCTTTATATCACATTAACAAAATCAACTCAATTACTGTCCTAGCAAATTTTAAATAATAATGTACAAATAATAGAATCCTTAAAAATAAAGAGGTCAAACTTCGCTAGCACCTCACCTCATATTTCTTTATAGTTCTATGCTTAACTATCTCAGTAAATTAAGAAGAGAAAATCAGATGGCAGCGAGTATAAAAACACAAGACGAAATCGAAAAAATGCGTATTGCAGGGCAGCAGGCTGCAGATGTATTAACTATGATCGAACCTTTCATACAAGTCGGCGTAACGACTAACGAGTTAAATCAGCGTTGCCATGACTTTATTGTTAATGAACAGGGCGGTATTCCAGCCCCGCTTAATTATCATGGTTTTCCTAAGTCTATTTGTACCTCAGTAAACTATGTTGTTTGTCACGGCATCCCAAATGACAAACCGTTAAAAGATGGTGATATTGTCAATGTGGATATTACCGTCATTCAAAATGGTTACCATGGTGATACCTCTAAAATGTTTATGGTCGGCAAAGCTTCTATTTTAGCGCAACGTCTATCACGAGTTGCTCAAGAATGCTTATATATAGGTATTAAAATGGTTAAACCTGGTGCGCGTTTAGGTGATATTGGTGCAGCTATTCAAAAGCATGCAGAAAATCATAACTACTCCGTAGTACGCGAATATTGTGGTCACGGTATTGGCGCGGTTTTCCATGAAGAACCACAGGTTCTGCATTACGGTAAAAAAGGCACTGGCGAAACATTAAAAGCAGGACAGTGCTTTACTATTGAACCGATGATCAATGCAGGCAAACGCAACTGTAAAGTATTAAAAGATGAATGGACTGTTGTCACTAAAGATAAAAAACTATCAGCACAGTGGGAGCATACATTGCTAGTCACTGAAACTGGCGTTGAAATCTTAACCCTTCGCCCAGAAGAGACAATAGAGCGTATTATTAATCACGATTAATCTAATTACTCTCCTTCATTACTGCATAAGTGATGAAGGCCTGAAGTATGCTAGCGTCACACTTTCAAGTCGGCGCTATGTTCAAACAATCCAGAGGTAGGTATGGATTTCGAAAAGTTCTCTCCAAACAATATCAGCGCAGATAATCTCACCATTCCTTTCATTAAAAACCATATTCAAAGCTTCAATGATTGGCAAGTTGATGCCTTTAAAGGTAAACAAGATATTAGTAAATTAGTGCAACAACGTGCACGTTATATCGATGATTTATTAGCGCTTTTGTGGGATTTTGTTGGATTGAATGAAAGCTATGACCTGTCTTTAATTGCGGTAGGCGGATATGGCCGTGGGGAACTTCATCCTCGCTCAGATATTGATCTCTTGATACTTTCTGAATCTGGCTTTAGTGAGCAATCTGAACAAAAAATTAGCCAACTTATTACTCTACTTTGGGATTTAAAGCTCGATGTGGGTCAAAGTGTACGTACTCTTGAGGATTGTTATGAGCAGGGCAAGAATGACATCACTATTGCAACCAGCATGCTCGAGGCCCGTTACTTAGTTGGTAACAAACAAACCTTTAAAAAATTACAAGGACTACTGGAAAGTGAAAGTTTCTGGCCCTCTAATCAATTTTTTATCGCCAAAAAAGAGGAGCAGATTGGTCGCCATAAATCCTGCCACGGAGATGGGTACAGTTTAGAGCCCGATATCAAAAACGGCCCGGGTGGTTTACGAGATTTACAAACCGTAGCCTGGATCTCCAAATGCCATTTTAATGCTCACAGCTTATTGGAACTCACTAGTTTTAACTACATAACACCGAGTGAATATCGTGAGTTAGTTGATTGCCAAACTTTTCTTTGGACTATTCGATTTGCCCTGCACACCGTCACTAAGCGCCCAGATAATCGTTTGCTTTTTGATTTCCAAAATGAGGTTGCCGCATTATTAGGTTATAGCGGCACGGGTAATCAAGCGATTGAGCAGATGATGAAGGCGTTTTACCAAACGATTCATCGCGTTAAAGAGCTCAATGACATGTTATTGCAATATTTTGATGAAGCGATTTTAGGCAACTTAAATCAGCAAATTGAAAATATTGATGAGCACTTCCAGCTTCGCGATCATATGATCGAGTTAAAAACAGCCACTCTTTTTACTGATCGCCCCGAGATGATCCTACAACTCTTTTTACATGTAGCCAAAGATCCCCGTATCCAAGGTATCTACTCTCCTACATTACGTGAGCTACGCGAAGCACGTCGCTGCTTAACCCAGTGGCTACAAAACATTCCTGAGTGTCGCATTATCTTTATGGAAATTGTTCGTCATCCACGTGGTATGGGGTTACCGCTAACATTGATGCATAAATATGGCGTATTAGCGGCCTATATTCCGCAATGGAGTCGTATTGTTGGCCAAATGCAGTTTGATCTATTTCATGCTTATACCGTTGACGAACACACCCACAAACTCATTAAAAATATTTATAAGTATCCAGTTACCAAAGAGATACATCCACTCGCCCATGAGATTTATAGCTACCTAGAAAAGCCAGAATTGCTGTTTTTAGCAGCTATTTTTCACGATATTGCCAAAGGGCAAAAAGGCGATCACTCTACACTCGGCGCTGTTGATGCCTGTGCATTTTGTGAATTACACGGTCTTGGTCGCTACGAAAGTAAATTTGTTGCATGGTTGATTAAAGAGCATTTAACCATGTCCGTCACCGCACAACGACGTGATATTAGTGACGCGCGAGTTATTATTGAATTTGCAAAAGTCGTGCGAGATGAAAAACACCTTAACTTCCTATTCTGTTTAACGGTTGCTGACATTTGTGCGACCAATGAAGATACGTGGAATAGCTGGAAAGGTACTTTACTTCGTGAACTCTACTACAGCACACAGAAAATGCTGCGCCGTGGCCTTGAGAATCCACCTGATATTCGCGATCGAATTCGCGATAGGCAACGCAAGGCATTAGCACTACTCGTTGAGCAGAACATTCCTGAAAGCGCCGTTAAAGCCTTGTGGAAACGCTTTAATCTAAACTATTTTTTCCGCTACAATTCGGTGCAAATTGTATGGCATACCACCCATCTTTTACAGCATAAAGATCACAGTCAACCAATGGTGCTAATTAGTGATCAGAATGCGCGTGGGGCAACTGAAATTTTTGTTTACCATAAAGATATGCCGGTGCTATTTTCATCGGTTGTCACAGAAATAGATAATAAAAAGCTCAGTGTTCACGATGCAAAGATACTTTCAAGCCGTGATGACTTTTCTCTCAGTACCTTTACCGTCTTAGAGCAAGATGGCGAGCATATTGATCCTGATAAAAAACAGCGTCTGAAAAGTGCGATTGAGATGGCCTTGCTTGAACCGGAGCAGGTAAATACACAACAAACGCGTTTAATGCGCATTAAACGCCAGTTTAAATTTGAGCCCGAAATTACCTTTTTACCGACAAAACGTAAACGTACTCAAATTGAAGTAGTTGCCTTCGACGCACCTGGTATACTCGCTAACATTGGCGAAGTATTTATGATGAGTGGTTTAGTCTTAGATACCGCAAAAATCACCACAATTGGCGAGCGAGCAGAAGATCTATTTATTGTTTCTACTGAAGATGGTGATGCATTAACTGAGCAACAAGAAGAGAACCTAAAAGCACAATTAATTGCGGAGCTAAGCCCAGATAGCTGATATTGGGCGGAAAAGTAGCACTGAGTGTTCAGAATCACTTCTGTTCACTCGCGTTCTTACTTATTGGCTAAACAACACAAAATGGTGATTAAGAATCGACAGCGTCACCTTATCTCCAACTTGAAAATTTTCCTGCAAATTACTCTGCTTAACGATATAAAGCTGACCTTTAAAGCTTACCGTAAACTGCTGAAATGCTCCTAAAAAGTCAATATCAGCAATCGTTGCTTCACCATCTGTAGAAGCATTAATTGCAATCTGCTCTGGGCGTAATAATAGTTGTAACGCATCCCCCTGTTGATATTGAGTAATATTGTCACTGACAAATACCCCCAAATCAGACTTAAAGCTATTTTCAGTTAATACCTGTACATCAATGTAATTACTCTGTCCCATAAAATCAGCAACATAACGCGAATTAGGATAACTATAGAGTTCCTGCGGTGCACCTATCTGGATAATTTTTCCGGCCTGCATTAATGCAATTTTGTCTGCAAAAGCAAAACCTTCCTCTTTTGAGTGCGTTACAAACAATGCGCTCATTTGGTGCTTTTTAAGTAATAATCGAATCTCTTTAATCAGCTGAAAACGAACATGTTGGTCAAGATTTGAAAAAGGCTCATCTAACAACATCAACTCCGGTTGGTATGCTAAAGCACGTGCAATCGCAATTCGTTGTTGCTGCCCCCCTGAAAGTTGATGAGGGAAGCGCTGTGCATACTCACTCAATTGTACCAATGACAACACATTCTCGACGCGTTTTTTCTTTTCATCAAAACGCATTTTTTGTAACGAAAAAGCAATGTTATCAAATACGCTAAGGTGTGGAAAAAGTGCATAATCCTGAAAGATTAACCCTACTTTACGTTTTTCTGGTGGCATATTGACGTTATCGTCATTAACCACATTGCCATTGATACTGATATTGCCACTCAACTCCGACTGTAATCCAGATACAGCCCGTAATAATGTCGTTTTCCCACAACCACTCTCGCCAAGTAAGCAAACAATTTCATTGTCTTGTAACGTAAGATGAAGGTTTTTTAAAATATGATTTTGTTGCTGATAACCTTGATAAAAGCAGTTCAAATTTTTAATTACTAACGCAGACATTAACTGGCCTTCTCTAACAAACGATTGACAACAATAAAGGGCACTAGGCCAATTAATACAATAAGTAATGCAGGCAACGCAGCATATTCAATCATCTCATCGGAGACAAATTGATAAACATAGGTAGCCAAGGTTTCAAAGTTAAATGGACGTAATAAAAGGGCTGTAGGTAACTCTTTCATCGCCTCTATAAATACTAAGATAAAAGCCGTTAACATCCCTTTTTTAATTAATGGAAGGTTAACTCGGCGAATTGTTTGTCCAGCCGTTTGGCCGAGTGAGCGAGATGCAAGATCTAACGAAGGGGAAACTTGCGCTAAACTACTATCGATACTTCCCACTGCTATCGCACTAAAACGGACTAAATAACCGACCACCAAGATAAACAACGTACCAGAAAAGAGTAAACCAACACGTGAAAAACCAAACTCAACAAGTTGCCGGTTAAACCACAAATCTAAACTGGTAAAAGGGATCAACACACCAATCGCCACAACAGTCCCCGGCACGGCATAACCTAATGAAGAAAGGCGAATACACATTTTAGCGAATAATCCGGGCGATAAGCGCTGATAAAAATTAACAAAAAGGGCAATAATAAGCGCGATTGAAGCAACGATGCTCGCCAGCCAAAAACTATTTAACGTATATTGCCAAAGCTCTTCATTAAGCGATACAGAAAAATAATGAACTGCATAAGAGAGAAGCGCACACAGTGGCAATAAGAATGCAAAAAAGAGTAATCCCCATAAAAAGCCTAAAACAGCCCAGCGATGCCAGCCAAACAACTGAAAGCGCAACTCCGTATGAGTTGCACCACTTCTCTGATAAATTTTTTGTTTACGCCGACTATGGTTTTCTAGGCTAATTAGAATAACTAACGCAAGTAACATTAGCGAAGATATTTTAGCGGCAGTTGTTAAACTACCCAGCTCTAACCACGTATCATAAACCGCTGTAGTGAGGGTATTCACGGCAAAGTAATTAACCGTTGCAAAGTCTCCTAATGTTTCCATTGCAATCAGCGATAAACCAACCGCCATTGCCGAACGTGACAGCGGAAATGAAACACGCTTAAAAGCTTGTAATGGAGAAAGACCTAAAGTTCTAGCAGCTTGAAATAGTCCACCCGACTGACCAAGAAATGCACCACGCAACAGGAGATATAAATAAGGATAAAGCGTTAAGGCTAAAATAACGATGGCACCATTAGCAGTGCGAATATCGGGAAAGTAATAATCACTCACTGATTGCCAGTGCATGAATTCACGTAAAAAACGCTGAATCGGCCCACTAAAGTCCAATAGGTCTGTATACACAATAGCAACAATATAAGGCGGAATAGCGAGAGGAAGCATCAAGCACCATTGCAACAGCGAACGGCTAGGAAAATCACAACAAGCAATAAACCAAGCGCTGGGTAATGCAAAGCAAAAGCTTAATAATAAAACGCCAGCGATAACGCCGAGGGTAGTCAGTGTGTAATCAAGAAGGACAGTATCGATAAGGTGCTGAAAACTGCCACTCTCATCAACGGAAAAAGCACTCATTACGAGTGCTAATATTGGCAATACTAATAAAAAAGTTACTCCCCATGGGAGTAACTTATAAAACGAAAATTTCTTAGAGATCAAACTTCACTTCATCCAATAGTTTAACTGCTGCTTTATGTTGCTTAGCAATATCAGCCAGCGGTAAAACATCTGCTTTAAATTCGCCCCATGATGCAACTAATTTTGAAGGTTGTACACCTACTTTTACTGGGTATTCATAATTTACTTCAGCATACATCTGCTGAGCAGTATCACCCGATAAAAATTCCATCAATTTGATTGCATTATCTTTGTTTGGTGCATATTTAGCTAAAACAACACCACTTACATTAACATGTGAACCGGTTGTCTTTTGATTAGGGAAGTTGATACTTACCGCTTCAGCCCAACTAACCTGCTTTGGATTTTCTAGCATTTTACCTAAGTAATAGTTATTACCTAGTGCATAATCACACAGGCCATCTTTTACTGCTTTTACTTGAGCACGATCGTTACCTTGTGGTTTACGCGCAAGGTTTTCTTTTACTTTTTCAAGCCATACCTTGGCATTCTCTTCACCTTCATGTGCAATCACAGACGCAACTAATGATACATTGTATGGATGTTTGCCTGAACGTGTACAAATTTTGCCTTTGAATTCTGGTTTAGCAAGATCTTGGTAAGTGATATCAACAGGGCCAACACGATCTGCAGAAGAATAGATATTACGCACGCGGGTTGTTAAAGCAAACCACTGATTATCTGGATCACGATATTGAGTTGGTATGTTTTTATTTAATGTATCACTGTTTACAGTCTGAGTTAAATCTTGGCTAGTTAGTTTAACAAGACGGCTAATGTCAGTTGTTAATACCAAATCAGCAGGTGAAAGTTCACCTTCACGTTTAACACGCTCGATTAAACCTTTTTTAGCAAATAAAATATTTACTTTAACGCCAGTTTCTTTTGTAAACTTCTCCATAATAGGCTCAATTAAGAAAGCTTGACGGAAAGAATAAACATTCACTTCTTCAGCAATTGCTGTAAGTGAAGTTGCAGTAAGAGCAAGCATCGTAAGGCTACGAGCAAATAGTTTTTTTGGTGACATATAATTTATCCAAATGGTAATAGTTATCAATATGAAAAGGATTGTAATGATAATGATTCCTGTTTGCAACCTATTATTTGAATTTTTATATGCGTGAATCGCTTCAACTTTTCTTCATCTGACACAGCAAACTTGTTTATTTTGAGTATAATATTCAATAATTACATTAACTAAGGGTATATCTCCATGGAACAAACAGTTCAAGAAGTGATTAATGCGGTCGGTGGCTCAAACAATATTAGTAGTTGTACAAATTGCATGACACGTCTGCGTTTAACGCTGAATGATGATAGCAATGTTGATCGTGCTAAAGTAAAAGCTATTTCAGGAGTATTTGGCATTATAGAGGCGGATGAGCAATTTCAAATCGTACTCGGTCCTGGAAAAGCGCAAAAAGCGGCAGATACACTTAATAAGTTAGTTGCTTAAATACAAAAGGCTACGTTAAATACTAACGTAGCCTTTAATTTTTTTGTTATTATTCCTATTAAAATTAAGCAGGCAAAGCTATACCCTGCTCTTTCATTCTCGCTAATTTATAACGCAATGTACGCGGACTGATCCCTAATAATTCAGCGACATCTTTACGTTTACCAGCGCAATTTTGTAATGCTTCTAAAATAATTTTTTGCTCTTGATCCTTTAGCCCCTGACCCAATGCAGCAGGCTCTGGCGACTTTTCTTCGACATCGTCTTTAGCTGTCACTGCGCTCAGTATCTCCTCGGTTTCAGATGGCAATTCGGGCTCTTCTGCATAGATATGCTCAAATTGGATATCTTCCAAAATCAATGATTCTACGTCAATTTTTTGACCATCTGACAAAATAAGTGCACGTTGCATTACATTATCTAATTCGCGAACATTACCCGGCCATGGGTAAGCGTTGAGTAGTGATTTCGCTCGCTCTGTTAATACAGGAATAGCCTGTGACTGGGCAACCGCATGCCTTGAGAGTAAGTGTTCAGAAAGCGGAAGGATATCACCACGACGCTTGTTTAATGGTAACCATTGCAGAGGAAATACATTTAAACGGTAATAGAGATCTTCTCTAAATAAGCCCTCATCAACCGCTTTTTTCACATCTCTATTGCTTGTCGCAAGCACTCGAATATTTAGCTTAATGGTTTTACGCGAGCCTAATCGCTCCACCTCACGTTCCTGTAAAACACGAAGTAACTTGACCTGTAAATCGAGTGGCATTTCAGTGATTTCATCTAATAAAATAGTACCATTTTGTGCTTGCTCAAATTTACCAGGACAAGCCTGTACCGCACCGGTAAATGCGCCCTTTTCATAACCAAAGAGAGTTGATTCAAGCATGCTATCAGGAATAGCACCACAATTTATCGCAATAAAAGGTTGTTCATTGCGAGAAGACTGATCATGAAGATAGCGTGACAACACCTCTTTACCGCTACCACTTGGACCGGTGATCATAACTGATGCATCACTTTGCGCCACTTTTTCGGCCATTTTAAACATTTTAGCTGTACTTGCATCACCGTAAATCGGTGTACAAGACTCGACTTTGTTAACTGGAACATAACGACTTACTTGACTCATTAACACTTCAGGAGAAAAAGGTTTAGCTAAGTAATCAATAGCGCCATCACGAATGGCATTCACTGCGTCATCAATCGTTGCATAAGCGGTCATTAATAAAACCGGTAAGGTTGGAAACTTGTCTTTAATATTTTGTAACAGCGTTAATCCAGACATTCCTCCCATCTGAATATCGCTGATCACCATATCAAATTTCTGTTGATTAAGCGTAATAAGTGCGGCTTCTCCACTATCCACTTCAACACAGTGGTAACCCGCTAATAATAAGGTATCAATTAACGCTTCACGCAATCCAGCATCATCTTCAACAACTAATAATTTTCCTTGAGACATATTAACCTCCTACTGCTTGGTTAAGGGCGACACCTCGATACTCACCTACCCGATGTAGCGGTAAAACCATTGTAAAGCAACTGCCTTTGCCAAACTCTGATTTTACCTCGACGCTACCTTTATGTGCCTGTGCGATAGATTGCACCACCGCTAATCCAAGCCCTGTACCCTGTGATTTAGTGGTATAAAATGCTTCCATCACCTTCGCTAGATCTTCTTTTTCAATACCAGGGCCATTATCCATTACAGAAATTTCAACACTATCATTACCACGACGCTGCGTACTGATATACAGTTGCGCCCCTTTTCCCGTTGCTTCGACAGCATTAGAGATAAGGTTAGTCATGGCACTGGCTAGTGCACTTTTATTGGCCATGATCAGCAAGTCAGGATCAGGTAAGCGACACTGTAAGTGCCCACCGACCTGTTGCAATAGTGTTTCACTGGCATCCTGAACCTCTTCAAGTAATGACACCAACGACACCTCATCGATTATTTTTTGGTTACCACTACGAGCAAAAAGTAACATGTCATTGACTTGGGTTTCTAAGTCGTTAAGACGATTCATCAACTTTCCCTGAAAGCGGGAACGTGAACTTTCATTGAGAGTTTTATTAGCAAGGTTAGCACCATATAACATAGCAGCAGAAAGAGGAGTCCTGATTTGATGTGCTAATGAAGCAACCATTTTTCCCAGCGATGAAAGTCGTTGTAATTTAGCGACATGCTCTTGTAATTGACGCGTAGAAGTAAGGTCGGTTAACAATATCAGTTGACCCGGTTGACCATTTAATGAAGAGATTGATAATTGAATTCGACGCCCATTTTTTAAAGATATCTCATGACCATCATCACTTTTAGGTGAAAATGAACGCTCAATGATATCGCTCCATAATAACCCTTCTAAAGGCTCGCCTAATAAAGATAATGCAACACGATTAGCTTGCTCAATAACACCGTTACCATCAATAACGATAAGACCAGAGGGCAACTCACTATATAGTTGGTCCATATAAGCGGCTTGCGCACGTAGCTGTGTTAACTCACCAGCAAAAGATTCTTGCTCAAGATCTGAAGTCTCATTATGCGAAGTTAGATTGGGCTTATAGTTAGTCATGTTATCACCTACTTAAAGTTTGCTATAAGCAGGTACAAGCAGTATTTATGCCAACCAATAAAAGCTGTTTTACAACAGAGAGTTAAAACGAAACCGCCACAAAAATGACAGACAAAAAAGCCCATCTAAAATGGGCTTATTAACACCTAAGAAAAGTGTGTTTAACCTTCTTTATTGAGGCCATATTTTTTCATTTTTTCAACCAAAGTCGTACGACGCATCGACAGTAACTCTGCAGCATGAGAAACAACGCCATCTTGACTATCAAGTGCTTGGCGAATCATCTCTATCTCAAATTCGGTTAGCTTATTTTTTAAATTCATTCCCTCTGCAGGTAAATGCCCGAGGAAACCTTGTGATTCATCAAACACTTCAGAGTCTTCTGCAACAACAGGCGCATCACCAAACATGCCCGATAACGCATCACGCTCTGCAAGTGACTCCTCTTCTTCGCTATATTGAATATGTTCAATCGCCTCTCCCTGTGCATCAAGATAACGATATTTCAATGGTAAATCATTCAAATCTATAATTTTATTCGCATGTAAAATCAATAAACGCTCTAATAGATTTGATAATTCACGTACGTTACCCGGCCAATTATGTTGCATTAAAGAGTCCAGAGCACGTTGTGTAAATCGCAATGTCGATTTATGCTCACCTTCCAAACGTGATAATAGCTCTTGCAACAGTAGTGGGATATCTTCTTGACGCTCACGTAAAGCGGGTTTCTCAATCGGGAAAACATTTAATCGATAATAGAGATCTTCTCGGAATTCCCCTTTAACGATAAGCTCTTCTAAATTACGGTGAGTTGCCGCTACGACACGTACATCGGCCTGTATAGCTTTAGTACCACCAACACGTTCAAAGGTACGTTCTTGCAACACACGTAACAACTTAACTTGCATCGGCATCGGCATATCGCCAATTTCATCTAAAAATAGCGTGCCACCAGCAGCTAACTCAAAACGACCTTTACGTGCTGAAAATGCGCCTGTAAATGCGCCTTTTTCATGCCCAAAAAGCTCACTCTCTAATAATTCAGCTGGAATTGCACCACAGTTTATGGGTACAAACGGCCCTTTTTTACGACTTGAAACCTCATGAATGGCGCGCGCAACGACCTCTTTGCCAGTGCCAGATTCGCCAAGAATAAGTACGTTAGCGTTACTATCTGACACTTGCTCAATCAAATAACGTATCTCTTGAATACGCAACCCACGCCCAACCAATGATTTAGTTAGATAATGGTTGGCTTTTTGTAATTTCTTTCCTGGATTATGGAATGACTGGCAATAATGTAATAGTTGCGTTAATTGCTCATAAACGATTGGCACACTTAAGACACCTAAATGATTTCCAACGGTTTGAGATGCACCATCTTCGCCTTCGAGGGTTAAAAAAGGTAGCTGTGGAAATGCTTCTGACAACGCTTCTGAAAGTAAATCACCATAAATGACAGCCAGTGGCTTACACTCACTCACTTTCTGTTGTAAATCATCACTTGCAACAGTTTCACAATGCTCGCCAACGAAATGTAATACGGTTTTTAATATATCAGCTTGCTTTTCTTCAACTGCAACTAAATATACCGGTGCTCTCTCTTCCATAAAATTCACTCTTAAAATTTAACTATCGCCAAGTCTAGGACAGTTTTTCATAATTGCGTATGATTATGGTCAAAAACATGACGATGACCATAAAATGACGCTTCACACTACTTAAAATAAAAAAGTAATGACTATTAAATTAAGAAAACAGGTGCTTACAAAGTAGGAATGGTTCTTGCTTTAATAAAACTAATCAACGTTAAAAGCGCTTTTAATAAGACATTTATCATATTAGTGGTCAAAAGTGTCACCTAATCGAAAGAAAAGATGTATTTATAGAAAGCAGATATACAATCATAATAGATAGACTGAAAGTAATTAGTTAAGGAAGCAAAATGCGTCGCTCGATAAAACAATATCAGAATACAAATCTAGCTCATGTCGAACAAGCGGATCCACATACGCTTATTTCACTTGTTATGCAGCATATATTAGGAAATTTAGCGGGAGCCAAAGGCGCGATAGAGCGTAAAGAAATTGAAAACAGAAATAAGATGCTCACTAAGGTGATTGGTTTGATTGGCGAATTGCAAAATAGCTTAGATATGGAGCAAGGCGGTGAACTTTCAGAGAACCTGTATGGCTTATATGGCTATATGATCTCGCAAGTAAATAGTGCAAACATCAAAAATGATGCCACACCATTAGCTGAAGTTAGTGCGCTCATTACCGAGATAAAGTCTGGTTGGGACGGTATCCCGCAAGATATACGTCAACAGTATAAGTAGTGGTATCAATGGATATTTCAACCCAATTAGCAAACCTATTTGCACTCGAAGAAAAGCTTTCAGATTTGTTAGACAATGAACAATATGAAGCCTTTCAACAGCATCAAGATCTTTTTTCAGATCAAATAAAAGCATTGCTAGATAACAACTCAGAGCAAGTATTGGCCACAAAAGTTGAGCAATTAAAAAAGCTAGAAAATGCAGTGGCAGAGTTACAAAATAGATCGGAGCACTATTATCAAGCGTTAAAAGAAAAGTCGTTACAACAACAGCGTAATAAAAATAAAATAAAAGCTTATAAATAACAGGTTTTTAAGCTGAAATATCTTATTTAATGTAAGGATCTACAAATTTGACTGCAATTCTTTCTTTAATTGGTCGCGAAAAGGCACTATTCACCGATGACATTAACCAATATGAGACGCAACTTAGTGAAATAATTTCGCAAAGTAAGTTCTTAGTCATAGGCGCGGCAGGCTCAATCGGGCAAGCGGTTGCGAAAGAGATATTTAAACGCAGTCCATTAAAACTTCACCTTGTGGATATCAGCGAAAATAATATTGTTGAGTTAGTGCGTGATATTCGCAGTTCGCTAGGTTATATCAAAGGTGATTTCCAAACATATGCATTAGATATTGGTTCAATTGAATATGATGCCTTTATTAAATCAGATGGTCATTACGACTATGTTTTAAATTTATCGGCTTTAAAACATGTGCGTAGTGAAAAAGACCCCTTTACATTAATGCGCATGATTGATGTAAATGTATTTAATACCGAAAAAACACTCCAGCAATCAATAGCCAACAATGTTAAAAAATATTTCTGTGTCTCAACGGATAAAGCGGCTAACCCAGTCAACATGATGGGCGCTTCAAAAAGCATTATGGAGATGTTTTTAATGCGTCGTAGCGCTGAAATTACAATATCAACAGCGCGCTTTGCTAACGTCGCATTCTCTGATGGCTCATTGCTTCATGGATTCAACCAACGAATACAGAAACGGCAGCCGATAGTCGCACCAAACGACATAAAACGTTACTTTGTCACTCCACAAGAATCTGGAGAGCTCTGTTTAATGTCCTGCATATTTGGCGAAAATAGGGATATCTTCTTTCCAAAACTAAGTGAAGCTTTGCACTTAGTTTCATTTGCAGATATCGCTAAAAAGTATCTTCAGCAACTCGGTTATGAAGCACATGTTTGCGATTCAGAAGATGAAGCTAGAGCATTGATAGATCACTTACCACAACAGGGTAAATGGCCCTGCCTTTTCACACAAAGTGATACCACTGGTGAAAAAGATTTCGAAGAGTTTTACACCGTTTCTGAAAAGCTGGAGATGAATAGCTATCCAAATTTAGGGATCATTAAAAATGAGTTAGCTTATGATGAGGCCAAAATTATTGAGTTTGAAAAAAGCATATCAGCACTCAAAGAAACACAACAATGGAATAAACAACAACTGGTTGAGTTGTTTAACCAAACCTTACCCTGCTTTGCCCATAAAGAAACAGGCAAATACTTAGACAGTAAGATGTAAGGCCAACCTATGCATCATCAATTAACTAAATTTATTCGCGATATCTACCAAACAAACGACTTTATTCCGTTACATAGCCCGACGTTTCAGGGCAATGAAAAGGCCTATGTATTAGATACGCTTGAGAGCACCTTTGTTTCAAGCGTTGGAAAGTATGTTGATAGGTTTGAAGACGATATCGCACGCTATACAGGCGCAAAAAAAGCCATTGCTACGGTTAATGGAAGTGCAGCACTTCATGCTTCCTTATACCTCGCAGGAATCAAAGAGCATGATCTCGTACTAACGCAGTCCCTTACCTTTGTTGCGACTTGCAATTCAATATATCAACTTGGTGCACAAGCTATTTTTATTGATATCAGCTTAGATACCCTCAGCCTCTGTCCTGATGCCACTGCGCAATACCTTGAGCAACATGCCGAACTAGATTGTGATGGCCAATGCAGGCATAAACTTAGCAAACAAAACATCAAAGCAATTCTTCCTATGCACACCTTTGGGCACCCAGCCAAATTAGAGCAGTTACAAAGAATATGTGAAAAGTGGAATTTAATACTGATTGAAGACGCAGCAGAAAGCTTAGGCTCGTTTTACCAAGGCCAACATACAGGAACGTTTGGCAAGTTTAGTGCGATTAGCTTTAACGGCAATAAGATCATTACGACAGGTGGTGGTGGTATGATCCTTTGTGATGATTTATCAGCAGGAGAGCACGCGAAACATATCACCACAACAGCCAAAGTTGCTCACCCCTATGAATACTTCCATGACCAACTAGGCTTTAATTATCGCTTGCCAAACCTCAATGCAGCGCTTGGTTGTGCTCAAATGGAATCTTTACAGCAAGTTTTAGAGAATAAAAGAGCATTAGCGGCACGCTACCAAACATACTTTAACCATTCTGATTTAACCTTTGTGGTCGAGCCTAAACAAGCTCACTCTAACTATTGGCTAAATGCAATCATATGCCCAAACGAAAAAGTGCGTGATAACCTGCTTATTAAAACCAATGAACAGGGAGTCATGACCCGCCCCATTTGGAAATTAATGCATCGTTTACCGATGTTTAGCAACGCACTAAAAGGAAAAATGGATAACTCAGAATATATTGAAAAACATTTAATAAACCTACCAAGTAGCCCCTATGAAATATCTTGATAAATTAATACTAATTGGTGGAGGGGGCCATTGCACAGCTTGTATAGATGTTATCGAGACAGAGCAACGCTATCAAATACAAGGCATTCTGGATGTTAAAGAAAAAATTGGGCAAACACTGCTTGGCTACCCCTATATTGGAAGCGATGAAGATTTAGTGCAATTTATCAACGATGATTGTCATTTTTTAATTACCATTGGCCATATGGGCAATGCACAAGTCCGTAACAAATTATTACAAAAAATCATCACCTTAAAGGGTAAGTTAGCCACCGTCATTTCACCTATTGCCTATGTAGCAAAATCAGCGAGCATTGGTCAGGGTAGCATTGTGATGCATCACGCCCTTATTAACAGCCAAGTAACGATTGGTGATAACTGTATTATCAACAGTAAAGCACTCGTAGAGCATGATTGTGTAATAGAGAATAACTGCCATATATCTACTGCATCAACCATTAATGGTAATGTTTGCGTTAAAGAGTCTTCTTTTATTGGCAGTAATGCGGTGTGTATACAGGGTGTTAGCGTTGAGAAAAATAGCTTTATCAAAGCGAATCGTTGTTTTAGCGGTATTTCAAATCCGAAAGTCGCAGTATTAACCACCATCTTCCCAATGCAGAAGCAATTTGTAGTTGATTTTTTTGAGTCGATGCAATCTCAATCTTTTTCACAATTCACTATTATTATGCTCAACGATGGCTTTAAAAACTTCAATGAAATCAAGCTACAGTTCCCAAAGCTATCAATTATTGAATTACCAGCTGCAGGGTCTATTGCCAAAAATAGAGCTCACTTACTACAATTTGCAAAGGTGAATAACTTTCAAAAAGTAATTTTTGCAGACAGTGATGACACTTTCAGCAAAAATCGTATATCAGCTTCCCTGAAAGGGTTAATCAAAGCGGATATTGTGGTTAACGATCTGACTTCCGTGCGTAATGGACAAGTTGAGAATGAAAAAATTTACTCTCAACGCTTAACTAACCGCACATCGATTTCACTCGACTTTATTCTCCATAAAAACCTTTTAGGCTTATCTAATACTGCCATTAACTTAAATGCCGTGCCCATCTCTTTAATTAATTTTCCTGATGAGCTAGTCGCTGTTGACTGGTATTTTTTTAGCTTACTACTGATGAATGGCGCAACGGCGCATTTTACTCAAGATTGCATCACATATTATCGTCAGCATGATAGCAATACAATTGGAGCGGGAAGTATCAACAGCAACTTGATTTCTCAGATTATAAATACCAAAGAACTCCATTATAAAAACTTACAGCATCATGGGCCACAGTACACTAAGCTGTTACTTGAAATACAGACACTAAAAGCTCAGATCAGCAATAAGAAATACCTAGAAAAATTAATCACCTTAAACTCCAATTTAACTAAGCCACTATTCTGGTGGGAATTACAGGTTTGCACCGATGAAATTAACTAAGCATGTTGATATTAATAATTACTCAAAACCCTACATAATTGCAGAGCTTGGCTCAAATCATAATGGAGATATGGCGCTAGCGAAAAAATTAATTATTGAAGCAAAAGCCGCTGGCGCGGACTGTGTAAAATTTCAAAGTTGGAGTAAAGACACCATCTTCGCAAGGGTCAAGTACGAGGATAACTACTTCATCGCAGATGATTACCGTGATAGAAGCGATTATACGCTCGAAGAGATTGTTGAAGAATACTCTATTTCAGAAACAGAGCTACTTGAAATGAAATCATTCTGTGATGATGTAGGTATCGATTGTTCTTCTACTCCCTTTTCTAAACAGGAAGCGGATTTTCTTATTGAGAGGCTACATTCTCCTTTCATCAAAGTCGCTTCAATGGACTTAAACAACTTACCCTTTTTAGACTATTTAGCTAAAAAGGGTAAGCCAATGATTATCTCCACCGGTCTCAGTGAATTAAGCGAAATAGACAAAGCAATCAACACGATTGAAACGGCCGGTAATACACAAATAGTCATATTGCATTGTGTCTCAACCTACCCACCTGTTGATAGCGATGTAAATTTGAATAATATAACTACGTTAATGAAGGCTTACCCTGATTACTGTATTGGTTTTTCAGATCACACCATTGGCATTGATATCCCTTTAGCTTCAGTCGCTCTTGGTGCAGCGATAATTGAAAAACATTTTACGCTCGATAAAGAGATGGAAGGTTGGGACCATAAAGTATCAGCAACCAAGGATGAATTAACAGCCATCGTCAAAGGCGCTAAAAGGATAAATGATGCACTGGGTGATTTTCGCATTAAAGCACCGGAATCAGCAGAAAAAATAGCTGAATTTAGGCGTAGTATTGTGCTCAGCCGAGCAATGAAAAAGGGTGAAGTCATTAACCTAAATGATATTGACTATAAACGTCCCGGCACAGGTATTAAGCCAGAATTAACAGAGTTTATTCTGGGCATGCGAATTAATAAAGATTTACCCTTTGATCATATTCTTAGCAAAAGTGATTTAACTTAATGTTGGCGATTATTCCTGCTCGAGGTGGCTCAAAGGGCTTACCTAATAAAAATATTAAACTCCTCAATGGCAAGCCACTGATTGCTTACACCATCGAGGCAGCGCTAGCTTGCTCAAGCATAACAAGCGTATTAGTTTCTACAGATGATCAAGCAATCTACGATGTAGCGATTAACTATGGCGCACAAGAAACCTTTTTAAGGCCGCAAGAGTTAGCGACAGATACGGCAATGGCAATTGATAATTACATCTATACAATTGAACGAATTAATCGTGAACAAAACGCGAATATTAAAGAATTTGTAGTATTACAACCAACTTCACCATTAAGAAACAGTGAAGATATTGAGCAGGCGATAGCGCTATTTAAAAAGAAACAGGCCGATTCTGTTATTAGTTACTGTCAAGAGCATCACCCTATCTCCTGGCACAAATACCTTAACGAATCTGGTCAGTTAGAAGATATATTGCCAAATAACATAGATAACAGACAAGCATTGCAACCGAGCTATTTTCCCAATGGAGCGATATATGTATTCAGCTATAAATTAATCGCATCGCGAAAATATTATTCTGAAAAATCATATCCTTTCATTATGCCTCGAACCCGCTCTGTGGATATTGATAGCATCGATGATTTTAATTATGCAGCCTTTTTATTGGAGAAGTTAAATGCGTAATACCTTCATTCTCACTGAACAAAGCACTCTTTATGATGCAATAAAAGCATTAGATGAAACTGGCATTGGGTTTCTTGCATTTATTGATCAACAAAAGCACCTACTTGGCATACTAACAGATGGGGATTTACGTCGAGGAATACTCAACAAAAAAACTGAAATAATTGACATTATTAATAAAGACCCTGTCACGATCGATTATAACACCCCACAAAAAGAGATTATTGCACACCTTAAAAAACTACATCGACGCCACATGCCCTTAATTGATAACGGTATTTTCAAAGGCGTATTTTCACTCGATGCTATTGATTTTGTTTCAAAGCAAAATGTGGTTGTGATAATGGCAGGCGGATTAGGTTCACGATTAGGAGCATTAACCAAAGACACCCCAAAACCGATGCTACAGGTAGGCGATAGGCCAATGCTTCGACACCTTGTCGAACAATTTAGAGATCAGGATTTCCGACGTTTTATTTTCTGTTTAAACTACAAAAAAGAGGTAATTAAAGAGTACTTTGGCAATGGTAATAAATTTGGGGTGCAAATAGATTATATTATTGAAGAAAAAAGAATGGGCACCGCAGGCGCGTTAAGTTTAATCGAGCAAACAATAGAGTCCCCCTTTTTCGTGATTAACGGTGATGTGTTAACCGATGTCGATGTTAATGCGCTGCTATCGTTTCACCAAAGCAAAAACAACATTGCCACTATGTGTGTGCAACCATACGAATTACAGGTTCCTTTTGGTGTTGTGGTGACAGATGAAAAATCACAGATCGTAGATCTAAAAGAGAAGCCAGTCTCAACTTACAATATAAATGCTGGGATATATGTATTAAACCCAGAGGCATTAAATGCAATTCCTAGAAACCAGTTTTATGATATGCCAACTCTATTTCAACACTTCATTGATAAGGGCAAACAATGTTCTGTGTTTAACCTACATGATTATTGGTTAGACATTGGCCAAAAAAGCGATTTACATCAAGCCAATCAAGATATGAATAATTATAAAGTATCGGAATGAAGCGACACACCTTAACAAAAGTGTGTCGCCTTAGATCATAGCTAAAGAATTAAAAAGCGATCTGTCTTACTTGTTAAAATTCACCCTACCTGTGTTGTGAGTTTGGAAGGGAGAATAACTAACTTCTGCACCTCACGCCTTGGTAGTTTTTAAGTTTTTCCTGCGCAATACGAGAGCACTTTCTAAATTCCATTGCGATTAAAACTTCGCAGGCTTGTTGTAATTTTCACTTAATTCAACAAATAGCCAATCAAAATGAGTATTTAGCGTTTCTAAACAAAACTTAATATATTGCTCTTGTGGTTCACGCTCGGTAAAAAGGTATACATTACTCATAATGTTCGATTGCATATAGTTTAATGAGCCATTTATAAATCGTTGAAAAATTGTTTTAGCCCTATTTATCTCCGTATTATTTAAAAATGCATATTGCTTAGAGAATGCCTCTGCTAGCTCAACTCTTGTATTTACACCTTTCGTAAATGACTGTAATTTTTTAATATAAACTTTAAACTTAGGTATTAATAATTTAAATTCATCATTTAAGTTATTCTTAAGGCCCTCCTGATACTCGAAGCACTCTTCCAATAAATTAGCCACAACATGAGACTTTTCATTAATATTTTTATGCAAAGGTAAATCTGAAATTCGGCAAGCAGTAGACAGTTCTATTTTTGCTCCATCACTTGTATTAATACAAGTAACATTTGGATTAGCCTGTAATAACATTTCTAGCATCATTCGCGAAGCATCAAAAATTTGAGTCGTTAAAACTTCATCAACAAAGTTTCCAGGGACTTTTAGATTACCTTTCATAGTAGGCAGGTTAAATTTTAAATCCGCATTATCATGATAGTAAATACTCTCTTTAGAGTGGTGGCGCTGATCATCTCTAAAACCATAATCGACACCAAATAAAACAAGTTTTTCAAACCCCATCTCTATGGCAATTGATGCAGCCGCATTCGATACCGTTGGGTTAGAGTACAAAACCTCAGTAAATTTATCGGAAATAAACTCTCTAACGAAAGCACCACCAGCATCAAGAGGCTTAAGCACAAGGTGTGCTTTCTTAAATAATTTTAATACCTCCGGATAAACTGTATTTAAACAGATTAGATCGATCTGTTTAAGCTTCTCCTTTTCTCCCATTTTTAAAACAAGATCTAATAAAATAGCAGGACGCTCCATCTCGATATGAATATCAGGTGTAATGTCGTTATTCAGTAGTGTTTTTAAAGCTGTACCGCAAGAAAAAACAATCGCTTCTCCTTTGTGTGCTTTTAAATATTCAATACTCGCGTCAAGTGAAGGTCCATTACCTATAATAAATACTGGCAGATCTCTTTTCTTCGCTTTTGCTGAATCAACTAAGCATGGAAATTGTGACTCTGTAATATTCGACAAAGTGTGGCTGATACCAATGATTTCATCTTCACAAAACCCCCACCCGCTTACATAACGATGGGCAAGATCGTGTACCATTTGAAATGCTTCATTAGTCTGATCACTAAGGTAATGCCTATATAGAAATAACCTAGAAGCGTTAAAATAACCTTTGCGTTTGAATATTTTAGCTATCTCATTGACGAAACCATTGGCATTACCGCCAATTTGTAATGTTAATTGACCGCCTTTTGCAAAGCATGACTTAATCATGTCACCAATATCAACGCTATGAAGCGTACAATAAAAACAATCAACGTCAGGTTCATAAACAAAGGCATAGCGTATATCGACTTGATTAAATATACTTTGTAGGTGATGTCCTAACCCCGTCCCCATAAAAGCAATAAAATCGATTTGGTCACCTTTGGAAAAGGGAGCTGAAGTACTTAAACCAATCTCATCTACACGTTTATCAACAATCTTATCTAAAGTTATTTCATGCTCATAAGTCCGGTTACCATCTCGCTGAACATGGTAAGTAAAGTGTCTAGGTTTTTTTAAAAATTCACTAACTTGCTGTTCACTCAGCTTTTGTGGATCATCGTCATAAATTAGGTTGCCATTTGATACCAGATTTAGATGTCCATTTTCGTCAAAAATTAATTTTACTCGCGTCGGAGTGTAGTTTTCATAAAACTTATAAACATCAGGCATGAATTTTTTTAAGACTGCCATATTATTGACGAACGTCGCTCGGAGCAGTTTAGTTTGAATATCTAAGAGGGGATCTATCGCTTGCGTCATAAATAAACTCGCTTATTGGATTTAATAATTGATTATAGTGAGCAATATGCAAGTTGCTATCCAGAATTTATAACATTCTGAAATAAATAAAAAAATGCGCCATGGATCAAAAATCAATAGCGCATTAAATGTTGTTAAGGAATACTATTTTTTAATTATCTCGGGTATAACCCGGCAGTGCATCTAATGCGCTTGTAAGGTAATTCATGGTATTTCCAAGGGCTGACACCGCCATATCCATAGCATTAAAATCTTTGTATAAACGCGCTTCAAGCTTATCGGTACGATAAGTAAGGTCCGCTTCTTGTCGCTCAAGGTCATTAATTTTTTTATATAATGAATCAATTTTACTATCAATAACCCCTTCACTCAGATCAACATCACCGCTCGTTGAAGTAATACTTTTATCGATAATACTTGTCAGTAAATTATTCATGACTACCGTCATACCTTCAGCAAAGGTGACGTCGCCTCGAGAGCCTAACGCGCCCCCTTCAATTAATAATTTAATGCCCGCTGAATCACCGCTTTCTGATAGTAAGAACTGCCCATCACCCAATGCATCCACACCATCTATTTTACCTTCAACATTCACACCAGCGGTACCCGCTTGTACTCCAAACCCTAAACCAGCTAAAAAATTAGTATCTACTTCTGTAAAAGCAACATTAGAAGTTGAACCATACTTGTTTGAGGTGATCGCTATTTTGCCTGCATCTTCAGCTAAACTGACACTGATCGCTTTGTCGATAAAGTTACTATCTGAATTAATTTTAGATTGTAACTCAGTCATCAAATCACCAATCGTTGCATAGGAGCCTTGTGCAAGATTAATATCATTGGAAATTGAACCATCGACACGCATTTTAAACGTATCATTATCGGCATCAATGGTTAATGGGAAATTAGTACTAATATCCACACCCGTTAATAGCCCTTGAGTCGCTATCTGCGTTACTTCTACACCATATGTACCGGGTTTAGTTAAACTGTTATTGCTTTCAAAAGAGACCAACCCATCACTAGCAGCTCCTGATGCAGTGAAAAAATCGGCAACGCCAGCCATATCATTTTTTAATACATCGGCAAATTTAGTACTATCTAATTCTAAAGTACCATCACGCGCTGTTAATAACCCTAAATCAGCAAAGCTGTGAACAGAACCTTCAATGTGATCTACTTGGGTATTTAATACACCACGCATTAAGCTTTGAATATTTCGAATTGTACTATCACCATTTAAAATACCATTTTCAGCACCGACGCCATTAAATGCTGTTAGCTCATTCATCTGGGTTATCGTACTATTGTAGTTATCAACAAATGCTTGGATCTGTTCTTCAACTTTACTGGTATCTTGGTTAATTGATAGTTTTACTGTTTTTCCAATCTCTGTCGTGCCATTTAAATTCAGTGTTACCCCTTCTATTACACTGGTGATTTCATTGCTATCACGCGTGATTGTAATGCCATTCATCACAATTTCGGCATCCTGAGCAGCAGAGGTTTGATCAAGGTTCTTATCGCTTGCACTGTAGGTAAAACGAGAAAGACCTGTGCCATCGGTATTGTTACCGTCATCATCTGAAACGGTTAACTCAATCGCACTTTCTTCTCCGGTATCTTTGCTGGTTAACACTAAGCGATAGTTATCACCATCATTGATGATCGATGCACTAACACTATAATCGCCATCGTTAATCGCATCACGCATGCCAGCTAAAGAGTTATTTGAGGCATCAATCTCTAATGTTTCTATTGGTTTATCTGCATCTACAGCGAAAGCACTATTGCCTGTGCCACTGTATGCTCCAAAGCGGAATGATATCGTCCCGGTGCCAATTGGCTCGTTAACACTTGAGAATGAATTAGCTGTAGATGAGACGATCGTATGTGCTTGAGCACGCTTATTAACCTCAAACTCCCAGTTGCCCGTTTCTGCACCGATGCCCAATTTTGCATCTAAAATTTCACTGTCGCTACTTGAATAGGAAGCTGCAGAAAAAGAGGAGCTGAGCGCTAAATCTTTATAGGATGATTTAAAAGCGGAAAGGCCACTATTGAGCATGCCAAATGCTGATATTTGTGCAGTTGCTTCTGCTGCAGACTTAGTCATTTTAGCAAGAGCTGGATCTTTTTCTGCGCCAACGATAGCGGTCACAATAGAGTTAATATCGAGACCAGATCCAAGGCCTGTTGAGGTGATTGAAGACATAGAAACTCCTTGCTTGCTAAAATAGATGACAGCAAAAACGATGCAAAAACTAAGCCATAAAAATATAAAACAACATTAAATTATAGAGTTACTGACTAATTTAAAATGATATTGCCCAAGTAAAAATAACACGCTTAGGTAATGATTATAGTACGGCGACGAAAACAAAACCTTTCTTTACACTTTGGTATCGAACAGTATACCTACCACATCATCCATTTTTTTACGTAATACGACTAACTCTTCAGAAGGAATTTGACGAATCACCTCTTGTGTTTCAGCATCAGTCACCGAAATAATCTCTTCTCCGGATTGCTCATCAATACTAAACGATAAGTTGCGTTGCATACTTTGGACAAATGCACTCACCTCTTCTAAGGCAAGCGATACTTCTTTAGGTGATGCTTCTTTGGGCGCTTCTTCAGCCTTTTCCGTTACATTTATTTTATTAATCTGTTCACTTGGTGCAACTGTCTTATTGTTATTAATCGCTTCTTTTTGCGATTTTTCATTATCTAGACCAACTAAACCTGTTGGTGATACCGCTACATTTAAATCTGACATAACGCCTCCAAATTCAATTATTTTATCAACCTGTTAATGGCAAAAAAGCCCCCTAAAATAGGGAGCTATTATTGTGCCATGTTATCTAGCTACCCAGCTTATTACCCAAGCATTGATAGTACACTTTGTGATGAAGCATTTGCTTGCGCTAACATCGATGTACCCGCTTGTTGTAAGATTTGCGCTTTACTCATTTTCGAAGTTTCAGCTGCAAAATCAGCATCTTGGATTCGTGAATTCGCCGCCGATAAGTTTTGCGATACATTTTCCAAGTTAGAAATAGTAGAGCCTAAACGGTTTTGAATCGCACCTAGATTTGCTCGAGACTCGGTGATTTTACCTAAAGCGTCATCAATTCGGTCGATTGAATTTGATGCGTTCGCCGCACTGGTTACACTAAGACCGATACCTACAGCAGTATCACTACCACCTTGCGAAGTCACGCCCAGTTTTGCGAGTGCAGTATCTTTTGTCGCTTCATCGGCAGCATTACTGGTGATAACGACATCTTTTCCACTCTCACCTGTAAGCGTAATTTCGCCAGTTGTTGTCACTGTTGCATTAGCGGCATTACCAATTAACATTGCATTCGAGTCTGCTGAAACTTTAATATCATTACCAGATTGTGAAGTTAACACTAGTTCACCTGAATCTGCATCAGCACTTGCGACTACACCTTGAACACCTGAATTATTGATAGCATTTACCAAGTCATCCATTGTTGCATTAGTCATCGCTCCAGTTAAATCAATTTTAACACCATTCACATTAAAGCCCGTTTCAGCAGCTGCTAATGAAATTTCAGCAGAGTATGAAACTGTTGTTGTTGCTGAAGCAGTTACTCCAGATTCATCTGAGATGGCATTAATAGCAAAGGCTTTATCAGCAGCAGAGGTTCCATTCACTTCACCTAGGTCAACACCGTTAATTTGAATAGCATCATTTGAAGTGATCGTAGTTCCGACAACAGAGCCCCCTTTAACCACGTCTGAGCCAGTTGACACATTGAAACCTAGTGCTTGTACATCTGCGGTACTACCAGCATCAGTTAAGCCTATTTCAATCGCCTCACCATCCGCACTTGTAAGAGCAACATAACCAGCATAGTCATCATCAGTTAGACCAGCTTGAGCACCACCTGCATCGATAGTGATATCTTTACCCGTATCGTTACTTAATACGAGGGCACCATCGCTACTTAATGAAGCAGTTATACCTGATACATCACGGTTGATTGTATCCACTAGTTCAGTTGTATCAGCAGTAGCGCCAATAACAGTACCATTAATACTTAATGTACCATCTGTAGTACCACTTATTCCGCCATTACCTTCTACTGTGTTATAAGCAGAGGCAGTAACTCCTGTTAACCCCTGACTTGCATTAACAGTTTCTTTTACTACTTCTGCCGAATCACCAGCAGTTACCGCTGCGCCACTTAACGCAACACCATTAAGGGTAACCGTACCCGTGGTCATATCAGCGGCTGAATTGGTGCGACCACCATTCAAGTCACCAGTACCTGAAACAGCATTAAGATTTAGATCTTTAGTTGTTACCGCATCAATTGAGAACGATAATGTTTCACCATTATTCGCACCAATTTGTAACGTAGTTGATGAGTTTGAACCATCTAATAAGTTGATTCCATTGAACTGTGTTGTTTCTGCGATACGGTCTAATTCAGAGTATAGTTGATCAACCTCTTTTTGGATTGATGCTCTGTTTGATGAAGAGTTGGTATCATTGGCTGCTTGTACAGATAGCTCACGCATACGCTGCAAGATGTTTGTCATCTCATCCATTGAACCCTCTGCGGTTTGCGCCATAGAGATACCATCGTTAGCGTTACGTACACCTTGATTGATACCTTTAATTTGAGATTGCATACCGGTTGAAATTGCAAGACCAGCGGCGTCATCTTTTGCACTATTGATACGTAGACCAGAAGATAAACGTTCCATTGCTTGGTTACTTACTGCTTGTGATTTGCCTAACTGACGCTGTGCGTTCAAAGACATTACATTGGTATTTACTACTGCAGCCATGATGTGCTCCTTAGTTATAATTTCCTGAATTAAGCTTTAATGCACTTGTATTCAGTTTGATTAAGTATGTATCTTGTATCGACCGCTTAAAAAATAACTTTAGAAAAAATTTAACGATTTTTAACTTTGTTTAAGTAGCGGTTCATTTTCAAAACAGTCGATGTTCAGACTTAATAACTTTATCGACAGTAGAAAAAATAACTTTAGGAAGAATGGGAATATTTTTTAAAAAGAGTGTTTTTATAACCAAGAAACTAAAAAAGCGCTAACAAATAGTTGCTAACGCTATAAAATTAAAGGTATTTATATTTTAAAGTACAGGCTAAAAATAAACACGAACGACTGAAACAGCAACACAGCCTGGGCGACGTGTATTCTTAATTTCGACAGAGATCTCTTTTTCTATCTCAAGACCACGCTTTATAGGGGTTACTTTTATTAAGCGACTGTGCGCGCGAATGACACTACCTGTTTTAACTGGATAGGGGAACCTAACTTGATTTAAACCGTAGTTCACCGTCATTTTGGCATCAGGATAGAGTGGTTTATCAGGATCAACGCTGTCCGTTAAACGCGGAAGCAGTGATAATGTCAAAAAACCATGTGCAATGGTTGTTTTAAAAGGGGACTCTCTATTAGCCCTTTCTACATCATTATGTAGCCATTGTTTATCTTCAGTGATCTCTGCAAACTGATCAATACGGGTCTGATCAATCGTCAACCAATCACCAACATGCACCTCTTCACCAATTTGTGATTGCAGTTTCAAAAATAGCTCCCTTGCATCTGGGCTAAGTTGAATAGGTTTTTGTGCAACATTGACTGTTTTGCCATCTTTTAAAATAGAGTACTCTTTAACCCAAGAGCGAAGTTGTTCACGGTTACTGTTTGCCTTTTTGATAAACAGTGAATAATAGTCACGAATAGTTGGAGACATCCACGGTGTAAAGTCGACCGCAAATTTTTCCATAAATTCCGCTTTATATTTATTGATATCAAATCTTTTCATTTAACAGTTCCTGCAACTTAGAGTGTTGCATTTATTTCTTTTAACACTTTTGCAGGATTGCTTGCTTGCGTTATTGGACGACCAATCACTAAATAATCAGATCCAGAGTCTACCGCTTGCTTAGGCGTCTTAATACGGCGTTGATCGCCACTATCACTTCCCTCTGGTCTAATACCAGGAGTAACCAATTTAAACTTTTCACCCAATAAAGCTTTTAGCTCTGTTGCTTCATGTGATGAACAAACAACGCCATCAAGACCAGATGACTTAGTTAGAGTAGCAAGGCGCTTTACCTGCTCAAGCGGAGATAATTCAATACCAAGCTCTAACAAGTCACTTTCATCCATACTGGTTAACACGGTAACCGCAATTAACAGAGGTGCTTTATCGCCATAAGGCTCAAGAATTGCCTTTGCAGCTTCCATCATTCGACGCCCCCCACTAGCATGGACATTTACCATCCAAACACCTAGATCAGCGGCGGCTTTTACAGCCTTGGCAACAGTGTTAGGAATATCATGGAATTTAAGATCTAAAAACACATCAAAACCTTTATCTACAATCTGTTTGACAAAATCAGGGCCAAAATGGGTAAACATCTCTTTACCAATTTTTAAGCGACAAGTTGTTGGATCAAGTTGATTAATAAAATCTAATGCAGCTTGTTTATTATCATAATCTAATGCGATCACGACTTTAGGGTCGATAATTTGATTCATTTTTATTCTCTTCTATAAGGTAGGACTTAGCTCCTACTTCCAATATATTTAATAATGCTAATGCGTTAGCTGCTCACTACCAATAGATAGCTGACCACTTTATATTATTCGCCATCTAGGCCCCGTATAGGTTTAATTCTTCCCCAGCTTTTACATGAAGGGCATAACCAAAACAGTTTGTTGCTTGAATAGCCACATTTTTGACAACGATACTGTGGACGAAGTTTTATCTGCTGAGCAACTAATTTTTGCAAGAATGATAAGCTTTCTACTTCACTTGATGATTCCGAAAGCGTTAAGTGGTAAGTCATCAGTTGATTAAAGCCTTTCATCGTTGGATTACGGCGTAACTCTTGAAGCATAAAAGACTGTGCTTTTTCAACACTGCGAAACTCTGCAATCAATTTAGATAGCAAGATAACCGCACTTGCACCAGCTCCCAAACTGATAATACGATACAAGTAAGTAATCAACTCTTCTTCACGCCCTAGCTGTTGGTGCAATAACAACAGCTTATCTAGAATGACCTCGGAAAACTCAATATCCACTTCAGGTATTGTTTGTAACGTCTCTAAAGCTTTATCTAAGCGGTTATATCGCTGGTAAAAGTCACTTAAGGCTAAACTTGCTTTAATACAAGCAGGAAATATATCTAATGCTTTCTTATATAGTTTAACCTGAGCCTTTTCTTCATCCATTTCCGAAGCTAAACTACAGTAAAGATAAGCAAGCGTTCGTCGCTTTGCCTTTCCTTTAGCAAGTTTATTTAAACTTTCAGTGACGCTGACAGCATCCTTCCACTCTTTTAATTGCTGATATATATTTAGTAAATTCTCAAGCGCGACCTGCTTATATTCTGGCGATGACTTAAGCTGTACAAAAATTTCTTCACTGCGATCAAACAGCCCTGCTTGGTAAAAGTCTTTGCCTAGCTGTAACATGGCAAGATCACGTTGTTCACGTGTTAATGATGGACGCGCAATTAAGTTCTGATGAATGCGAATCGAGCGCTCTACTTCACCTCGCTGACGAAACAGGTTGCCAAGCGCAAGATGAGTTTCAATCGTTTCGCTGTCAACTTCAAGCAAAGCAATGAAATGATCGACCGCTTTATCTGGCTGATCGCTGAGAAGGAAATTAAGCCCTTTAACATAGTCACTACTGAGTTTATTCTCTTTTTTCTGCTTTTTTTGGTGCACACTGCGCACCCCCATATACCAACCATAAAAGGCAGCGATAGGTAATAAAAGGAAGAATATCTCTTGCACTAAGTGTTAATCTTTTTCAGGAGTGGTACGTAACAGGTTCAATTCTTTACGCTGTTTCTTATTCAGTTTACGTAACTGACGATTTTTTATCATTAAGCGGAGATAAAAAAGAGAACCAAAACAGGCTGAGACAACAAACCCGAGCAAGAAGTTAATCGCAAGTAAGGTTGATAAGCGCATTTCACTTTGCGCGAGTAAATAATTTATATTCACCAATTGCTGATTTTTCAAACCTAAGATAATCGCTATGGCAAACAGTAAAACGATAAGCATGATAGTTAGAAAACGTTTCATATTTCAGCTCTATAGGAATGAATGGTTTACTAAGTGTATTATAAATTGAGCAGCTAATAAATCCGTGATTTAACTTTCGCTAAAATTTAGGCAAAAAAAATGGTGCTTTATAAGCACCATTTTCAAATTTAATATGCATTATGCATTAACGGCATTAACCCGCTCTCTCAACTCTTTGCCTGGTTTAAAGTGCGGTACATGCTTGCCACCCAACTCAACCTTATCTCCTGTTTTAGGATTACGGCCAATACGTGGTGCACGATAATGCAATGAAAAGCTACCAAAACCTCGAACTTCAATTCGCTCACCTTGGGAAAGAGAATCCGTCATCAGTTGTAGCGTTTCTTTTACACTATCTTCAACCTCTTTAATCGACAATTGAAAGTGCTTGCTGGTTAGTCTCTCAATTAAATCAGACTTAGTCATATTTTACCTCATTTTAAGTTAACGAATGCAGTAAGCAGACTCCAGATTAATTAGGAAGGATATTGCTACCCTTCCCCATTAATTATTTGCCTTTAGCTGCATTAAATGCGTCAAGCATTGCATTACCCATGCTTGCTTCATCTTGCTCTTTCAAGCTATCGATTGCTTCTTTCTCTTCAGCTTCATCTTTCGCTTTAATAGAAAGGCTAATTACGCGGTTTTTACGATCAACACCTACGAATTTAGCTTCAACAGAATCACCAGCTTTAAGCTCAGTAGATGCATCTTCGATACGGTCACGTGAAATATCAGCAACACGGATGTAACCTTCAACGCCATCAGCAAGAGTTACAATTGCACCTTTTGCATCAGATTCTGCGATAGTACCGTTAACAATAGACCCTTTCTTATTTTCTGCTAAGTAATTATTGAATGGGTCAGCAGCAATTTGCTTGATACCTAGAGAGATACGTTCACGCTCTGGGTCAACTTGAAGTACAACAGCTTCGATTTCGTCGCCTTTTTTGTAATCAAGAACTGCTTTCTCGCCTTCAACATCCCAGCTGATATCAGAAAGATGTACTAGACCATCGATGTTACCGTCAAGACCGATGAAGATACCGAAGTCAGTAATAGACTTGATTTTACCAGAAACTTTCTGGCCTTTATCGTGTGTTGAAGAGAACTCTTCCCATGGGTTAGCTTTACATTGCTTAAGACCTAGAGAGATACGACGACGTTCTTCGTCGATGTCTAGAACCATAACTTCAGCCATATCACCTAAGTTAACAACTTTAGATGGGTGGATGTTTTTATTAGTCCAATCCATTTCAGAAACGTGAACAAGACCTTCAACGCCTTCTTCAATTTCTACGAAACAACCGTAATCTGTTAAGTTAGTTACTTTACCAGTTAGACGAGTTGATTCAGGGTAACGCTTAGCGATTGCTACCCATGGATCTTCACCAAGTTGCTTAAGACCTAGTGAAACACGTGTGCGCTCACGATCGTACTTAAGAACTTTAACGTTGATTTCATCACCAACATTTACGATTTCACTTGGGTGCTTAACGCGTTTCCAAGCCATATCTGTGATATGTAGTAGACCGTCAACACCACCTAAGTCTACGAAAGCACCGTAGTCTGTTAGGTTCTTAACGATACCTTTAACGTCTTGACCTTCTTGAAGATTCTCAAGTAGCTCATCACGCTCAGCACTGTTTTCAGTTTCGATAACAGCACGACGAGATACAACAACGTTGTTACGTTTTTGATCAAGTTTGATCACTTTGAATTCAATATCTTTGTTTTCAAGGTGAGCAGTGTCACGTACAGGGCGTACGTCAACTAATGAACCAGGTAGGAAAGCACGGATACCGTTTAATTCAACAGTGAAACCACCTTTAACTTTACCGTTGATAACACCGATAACAGTTTCTTGGTCTTCATATGCTTTCTCAAGCTGGATCCAAGCTTCGTGACGTTTCGCTTTTTCACGAGAAAGTTTAGTTTCACCGAAACCGTCCTCTACCGCATCTAGCGCTACATCAACAACATCGCCGATAGCAACTTCGATTTCGCCAGCAGTGTTCTTAAATTCAGCAGCATCGATAGCAGCTTCAGATTTAAGACCAGCATCTACGAATACTAGGTTATTACGAATTCCAACAATTGTACCTTTAACAATTGTACCTGGGCGAGTTTCTACCTGTTGAAGAGATTCTTCAAATAGTTCAGCAAAAGATTCCATCATCTATTTATTCACACTTATTTTATACAACCCATCACAATCCATTCGCGAGGGAGGCAAGAAAAATTATCATTTCATCCATAAAACGATATATAAAAAGCAGTAAGTTATTTTACTGCCAAATTGAGTTTAAGCTTAACTAAATCAATAACTTGACTTACAACTTCATCAATAGATAATGAGGTTGAATCTATCTCAATGGCATCGGTTGCAGGGCGCAAAGGCGCTACAGCACGGTTTCTATCACGATAGTCACGGTCTTTGATTTCGCTTAAAATTTGCGCGATGCTAACATTAAAGCCTTTATTTTGCAACTGATTAAAGCGTCGTTGCGCGCGCTCTTCGGCACTGGCATCTAAAAACACTTTGACGGGAGCATCAGGAAAAACTTCAGTGCCCATGTCACGGCCGTCGGCTATTAAACCTGGTGCTTGATAAAACGCCTTTTGGCGAGCAAGTAACGCATCGCGAACGATTTGAATCGATGCGACTTTAGAAGCGGCCTCTGCAACAACTTCGGTACGTAATTTATCACCCACATTTTGATCATTTAGAATAGTGTCTACACCAACACCATTAGAAACAAAAGCCACCTGTAAATTAAGCGCTAATTCAGCTAATTCTGACTCGTTATCTAAGGCGATATTTTCTTGTAATGCGGCAAACGCTAAAATGCGATATAACGCGCCACTGTCTAATAAATTCCAACCAAGCTTACTGGCTAAAATATGACAAACAGTGCCCTTACCAGATCCACTTGGGCCATCAATTGTAATGATGTTCATAATAATTTTAATCCTCTAATCTATCTCATCCATAAAGTCATCTAGATGTTGATTCTCATCGAATGATTGTCGCTGTCGTTTTTCTTCCATCAATAAATTTATATCTTCACTGAATTGATAGAACTTAAATGCTTCATATTGAATATAAGCTTCTTTAGCAAAGATATAGGGGTCAAGTGACTGCTCCAGTAATTTCTCTTGCCCAAGCACACTTTCACGCTTATCAAGACCATCTAGCCCCCATAATGCACCACTTTGCCAAAAGGCTAGGTAGCTCATAGGAAAATAAAGGCCATCAACAAATCCACCAACTAACTTTCTTGCACTACGAGGGCCGAGTACCGGCACCATCAAATAAGGCCCATGAGGTACATACCAACGTCCAAGTACATTACTAAATGTTTCTCGGCGTCTAGGAATGCCTCCTTTTTCAGCTAAATCAATAAAGCCCAATAACCCAAAAGTGGAATTAATAGAAAAGCGAAGTAGCGCATCAGCGGCGAGTGCAAATTCCAATTGAATCAGGTTATTTACCATCGTAGATGGCTCATCAAAATTTAATACAAAATTATTGATTGCCTTACGCCCAGGAGTAGGAACCCAATCAACATAAGTTTCAGTAACGGGTCGATATATATAAGTATCAAGAAAAAGATAATTAAAATCCCAGATGACGCGATTAATTGGCTCAATAGGATCACTCATCTCTGTCAGATACTCATAATCTCCTTGTGCATTTTGTGCGTTAACTGTAAGTGGCAAGCTTATTAGGCCTGCTAATAACAGTTGAACTCCATTTCTCATTAATTACGCCTTTCTACTGTGTTAAAGTTGCTCTGAAATAATAATGTTAACCGGCATCTCTTGTCCTAGTTTAACGACATCACTGACACCTTCCCAGTCTCCTGATTTTTTCATCACATCACCATGCTTGGACAAGCGAGCTTTAATAATAAATTCACTTTGGTCGCTTAACTTCATGCCTTGCATCATCGCATTTGCATCGGATATTTGAGTCGTAATAGGCAGTTCTGTTAACGCCATTTTAACAGCAGCAATTGGCATTTTAGGGCCAGAAACTGCTTGCGCATAAACAATAATAAAGCCAGATTGCGGAACTACGACATTATCAGCGACCGAGACATTCACACGATAAATAGGCGCACCATCTTCATCATTCGTATTATATTGACTGTCACTCTGTGGTGTGGCCAGTGCGTTTTCTGGAGAAGTTGTAGTGTTTATCTGCTTTTGTGCATAGCTAATGCTGTCACGTAACATAGTGGCTTGCTCAGAGCTTTCATCAATCAATGTTAGCATATGCTTCCAGCGTTTAATGGCGGCCTCATAATCTTGTTTTTCGAGTGCCATAAAAGCATACATTGACCAAGCCTGGAGTTCACTTGGGTTATCAATGAGTAGTTTCTCCAACATTAACTCAGCTTTGTGCTGTGAATACTCATCACCTTTTTGCATTTTTAACTGTGCATAGACAAGCACCACATCAACAGAGGCTGGATTTAAAGCATAGGCTTTTTTAACTGCATCTAGCGCCAACTCAGTGTCTTTAAATACAAGCGCTAAGCGACTATATAACAACCAACCATCTGCATCTTTACTGTCAGAACTAAGGTGAGTACGTAAGCCAAGCATGATATCGCGCAAATCTTGCTCAGTTGGGCGAGCATTTGGATCATTAAACAGTTTTTCCTGTAATGCAGGGTAACGCTGTAAACTTCCCTCCCATGCATCAACCTCTTTATAGGCTCCAATAGACCAATACATAGCAATACTACCGACAATCAATAGCAATAATCCTGGTAGCCAAATAAATCGTCGGCCAGTGCTTGTTGAGGCAATATCGGCATCATTAATATCATCAAGTAGGTTATGTTGTAACTCTTTAACTATTTTATCTTTATCAACCAACAAACCTTGCTGATCATCTTTTTCAAGCTCGGCGATACGTACATCATAAAGGGCTCGGTTGAGTTGGTTACGTTTATCATTATTGCTTTTTGTAGCCCCTTTTTTACTTCCTAAAAAAGGGATAATGAATATTGAAGCTGCGATAATAAGTAACAAAATGGCCCCAAGCCAAAATTGTACAATCATTATTTATCTCCCTGTTTTAGTATTTTTTGCAAGCGACTTTCCTCTTCACTGTCTAACTCATCTTCTTTTCGACTTTTTTTCTGCGCCTGTTTAAAGAGCACGATAAAACCAAAGAGGATAAATAACACAGGGCCTAACCAGAGGAAGATAGTCGCAGGCGTAATAGGCGGATCATAACGGACAAAATTACCAAAACGAGCCACCATATAATCAACGACCTCGTCCTGCGTCTTCCCTTGTTTCACTAGCTCGTAGGTCTTATTACGCAAATCTTTAGCCAGCTCGGCATTTGAGTCAGAAATATTTTGATTCTGGCATTTAGGGCAACGTAATATTTTTGTTAAGTCTTGAAATACTTGCTCTTGCTCCGCGTTGTCAAACTCAAAGGTATCGATCGCACTATAGACGTTTGAAGCAAAAATAGTGCTTAGTAAAAACAGTATTGCTGTTAGTTTTTTCATGTTATTTCATCCCATTAAACAGATCAGCAAGTTGATCTTTCCAAATTCGGGCATTTAAATCGCCAACATGTCGATATTGAATAATGCCATTGCTGTCGATGAAATAAGTTTCCGGCGCACCATAAACACCAAGATCCATTCCTAACATGCCATTCTTATCAAACAAACTTATTTGATAAGGATCTTTCAGATCCGTTAGCCAACGTATCGCTTTTTTACGATCGTCTTTATAGTTCATGCCGACGATGTAAATGCCCTGCCCAGCAAGTTCATTGAGAAATTTATGCTCTGCGTAACACGTAGGGCACCACGTTGCCCATACATTCAACAGCATTTTTTTACCTTTGAAAATAGAGGCGTCATGCTGTTTATTTTCATCGTAAATATCTTGTAAAGTAAACTCAGGAACAGGCTGCCCGATTAACGCCGAGTCTAGCTTTCTCGGATCGCTGTACAGCCCTTTAAAAAGAAAGATACAAGCAATAAAAAACAGTACTAGTGGCACTGATAAAATGACTATTTTGCGTGTATTGGCCATCTATGCTTCCTCACTAGCTGATTTTTTTACACGGTAGCGTCTATCCATCATCATTAATATTCCAGCAAACCCCATCATCAGGGGACCAAACCAGATCCAACGAATGAAAGGTTTATAATAGATACGTACTGCCCATGCTCCATCGGGTAACATTTCCCCCATGGCAATATACAAGTCACGCGTAACACCCGCATCAATAGCTGCTTCTGTCATTGGCATGCGTTGTACGGTATAAATACGTTTTTCCGATTTCATAGTAGTCACGTATTGACCATCTTTTTTAATTGTAAAGACACCCGCTGAACTGGTGTAGTTGGCCCCATCCATATTTTGAATAGAGTCAAAATGAAAATCATAATCCTCAAAGGTAATGCTTTCACCAACCATCAACTTTACATCACGCTCAATGGAGTAGTTTTGCGTCATCGTAATACCGATAATCATCACCGCAAATCCGGCATGACCAATACTCATTGCCCAATGGCTATAACCAAGCTTGGTTAAACCTGTAAACAGCGAGAAGCGATAAGTTGAGCGTAAATACAGCTCATAGCAAGTGGTACTAAGGACCCAGAATCCTAAAAATACGCCCATCAGTGCTAGCCATGTAAAATAGGAGGCGAATATGTATAAATACAATAGTGTTAACAGAGTGCTAATAATCAAAGAGTGAAGCAGTGGTTTATATAGTTCGTTGATACTTTGACGCTTCCAACGTACTAGCGGTGCAACACCTAAAAACAGTGCAAAAGGCACGACTAAAACAGTAAACATACTGTTAAAGAAAGGTTCGCCAATTGAGATACTGCCTAAACCAATCTCTTTGTGGACCAGCGGTAATAGGGTACCTAATAACACCACAATCAAAGCAGCGATGAGTAAAATGTTGTTGGTTAGTAACATCGTTTCACGAGAGAGTAACTGATATCGACCGCGACTTTTTACTTTTGATGCTTGCACTGCATATAGCAATAACGACCCACCTATTACCAAAATCAAAAAGGCTAAAATAAACAATCCACGTGAAGGATCGCTGGCAAATGCGTGCACTGAGACCAAGATACCGGAGCGGACTAAGAAGGTACCTAACAGGCTCAGAGAGAAAGCGCTAATCGCTAGCAATACTGTCCAAGATTTAAATACACCACGCTTTTCACTGACAGCTAAAGAGTGAATTAATGCAGTACCTGCGATCCACGGCATAAACGATGCATTTTCAACGGGATCCCAGAACCACCAGCCCCCCCAACCTAATTCGTAATAAGCCCACCAACTACCTAATGCGATACCGATAGTTAAGAAAACCCAAGCAGCCATCGTCCATGGACGAGACCATTTTGCCCAAGCGCTGTCTAATCGTCCTTCCATTAAAGCTGCAATTGCAAAGGCAAAGGCAACAGAAAAACCAACATACCCCATGTACAACATCGGTGGATGTAATATCAAGCCAATGTCTTGTAGTAACGGGTTTAAATCCCTACCGTCTACTGGAAAATAAGGTAATGTGCGTAGAAATGGATTAGAAGTTAATAAAACAAACAGATAAAATCCAAGTGATAATAATCCCAACACAGCTAATACACGTGCGACTGACTCAACGGGTAAGCGTTTACTTAATACTGCAACTGCAGTTGTCCATAACGACAACATAAATACCCATAATAATAGCGATCCTTCATGGGCTCCCCATACTGCTGATAAGCGATAATACCAAGGCAGTGCACTATTCGAGTTTGTGGCAATATAGGTGACAGTAAAATCATTGATAAGAAAAAGATAGCTCAAAATAATCAATGAGATACTGACAAAGAAAAATTGCAGAATGGTTAACGTTTTAGCTGACTCAACAGCACGCGGTTCGCGCGCATAAATACCATATAAAGGGTAAACCGTTTGTAGCAGCGCCAACATACAGGCTATTACCAGTGCAAATTGGCCAATTTCAGCAAGCATTAGTTTATCCTTTTATTTCTTATAATCAGTTTTAAGGTGGTCCATGCCTTTCAATGCATCGGCAACTTCAGGTGGCATATACTCTTCATCATGTTTTGCTAATACTTCGAATGCATCTATTTGTGTCGCATTGAGTAATTCCCCCTGCGCAACAATCCCCTGCCCCTCGCGAAATAGATCAGGTAAAATTCCATCAAAGAAGACTGTTACGATACCACCACGATTATCGATCAAATCAAAGCTAACCTTTAAACTATCTGGATCACGTTTTACCGTGCCATTAACGACCATTCCGCCAACGCGTAGGCGCTGTCCAAGTTCAGGTTTAATACCCGTCTCATTTTTACCTTCGATAATTTCGGTTGGTGTATAAAACAGATCAATATTTTGCTGTAAAGCAAATAGCACTAAACCGATTGATAATGATAACCCCGCCACTAATGCCGAAGTAATCAATAAACGTTTTTTACGTCTTGGGTTCATAATGTTCCCTCCAAGTTTTTTGCCTTTTTAATGCGCTCCTCTCTTGCGAGTCGCTGCTCTACATTTTTTAAAATTTTATTTTTCTTAGCCACGCTATTCACGACCAAAATAATCAATGCAAAAAAGCTAAGGCCATAGGATAACCACACATAGAAGCCATAGCCTCCCATCGCTATAAAATCACTAAAAGAATTAAATGCCATGTTATTTATTCTCCACAAATTTATCTTTAACTAATGCAGTGACCCAAGGCCTATGACTCTCACGGGCGAGGATTTCATTTCGAAAACGCATTAAACTAACGGCCCCAAGAAAAGCACCAAAACCAACAATCATAATGAGTAATGGCCAAAGCATCTCTGGTGCCATTGATGGTTTATCAAATTTCATGATCGTTGCACCTTGATGTAGCGTATTCCACCAAACAACTGAAAAATGAATAATTGGTAAATTTATTACACCCACCAAAGTTAATATTGACGCGGCACGCCCCGCTAATACTTTATCGGAGAATGCGTTATACAATGCGATAATGCCTAAATAAACAAATAAGAGAATCAGTTCAGAGGTTAAACGCGCATCCCAAACCCACCAAGCGCCCCACATAGGTTTCCCCCAAGCCGCACCAGTGATTAAAGCGATAAAGGTAAACACGGCACCAACAGGTGCAATAGCGGCAATATTCATCTCAGCAAGACGAATTTGCCAAACTAAAGCAATAAATGCCGCGATCGCCATGGTGGAGTAGGCTGCCATCGCCATCATAGCAGCAGGAACATGAATATAGATAATCCGAAAACTATCACCTTGCTGATAATCAGCAGGCGCAAACAATAACCCCCATACTAACCCCACAACAAAGGTGATCACCGTTGCCACAATAAACCAAGGTAATAATTTCCCTGCTAATTGATAGCTTTTCTCAGGCTTTGCATAGGGATGTAACCATTTCCACATAATTAAATAACTCTCCGTCGATATTTATAGTTCAGCTTACGCTAACGCGTAACGCGGCAGCAATTGCAAAGGGTGCTAAGGTCATTGAGGCAATTAACATCGCACCTAATAACGCTAATAGACCAAGGTAAGACTGGCCGTATGCGGCTGCATCAATTGCCATGGTTGAAAAAATTAAAATAGGAATACTTAAAGGAAGCATAATTAAGCTTAATAATATCCCTCCTTTACGTAAACCGACTGTTAATGCAACGCCAATAGCCCCAAGTAGGCTCAGTATGGGTGTCCCAATAAGCAGGGTTAAAAAGAGTGCATAATAGGTCGGTACATCCATCGCCAAAAAAGTTGCTAATAATGGCGAAATAAACAAAATAGGTAGGCCCGTCAATAACCAATGTGCAAACACTTTTGCACTGACTAACCACGCGAGAGAATGAGGCATCAGCATCAACTGCTCAAGCGATCCATCAATAAAGTCATCTTTAAATAGGCGTTCAAATGAGAGCAGTGCTGCCAATAAAGCAGCAACCCAAATAATACCAGGAGCAATACGTGCTAGTAAAATAGGATCAGTGCCGATACCCAGGGGGAAAAGCGTCACAACGATGATAAAAAACCACACCGGATTTAATATATCACTCTGTCGCCTAAAAGCACCTTTAAGCTCTTTACTAACCACCTGTGTAAAGACCTTAAACATAACAGTCATCCAAGGGTTTATGCAGGGTGATTTTTGATAATCGTGGCGCCTTGATAGATAAATCCTGATGAGTTGTCAGTACAACAATGCCACCTTTATCTGCATGCTGAAGAAAAAGGTCTTCTAATACCTTAACACCTGATTTGTCTATCGCAGTAAAAGGCTCATCTAAAACCCACAACTGGCAATCATTTAACCATAAACGTGCAAGTGCAACTCGTCGCTGCTGTCCTGCAGAAAGTTGCCCAGTAATAATATCTTCATAACCTGCAAGGCCAACTTTTGCCAAAATCTCCCATAGATCTGCACTTTCATAACTCGGTTGTAAATGCTGAAAGAACTGCAGATTTTCTAGTGCCGTGAGCTCAGGCTTAATGCCCGTTTTATGACCAAGATATAGCAGTGTTTTTAGGTAAGTTTCACGATCATTATTCATAGCCTCTTCCTGCCAAAGTATTTGACCATCATAAGGAAGAGACAAACCAACTAGGAGACGAAAAAGACTCGTTTTTCCAACCCCATTGGGGCCTTCAACTTGCACTATATCACCGCGATTAACGCTAAAGGAGAGATCTTTAAATAAGATCCTATCTTCTCGGACACAGGTTAAATTTTCACAGCGAAGCATCTGGCAACCTAAATAAAAAATCGAAAAACGGGCATAATAAGACACAGCATCCTAACTTATCTCTGCAGATAAAGATAGGATGATGATAAATAGCCACGTTATTTTTTATGCAAATTAAGCAATAACTCTGCTTCAGCACGAGGCAGTTCACACTCGTTCATTAGCTCCTCAATGGTAGCACCAAGCTCAACCATTTTTGTTGCACGAGTATAAAGTCGATTCTCAGGTGCTTGTGCAACTAAATTTTGTTGGTTTTCTTGGGTTTTTCTGATGAGAAGTTCTAGTTGTTGAATTTTTTTACCCATGCCAACACTCCCCGAATGCAACTCAACAAACTGTTGCTTAAAACGTTCGTTATTTGCAAGAACAGACTTCAATAGAAGCTCTAAAGCATGGTTTTTTTTCGCTTGTTTTTTAATTAACAGGAAACTAATAATAAAAAAAATAATGGCTAACACTAGGGTTAGCCAAGGAAGGTATTGTAAATACATTGTTCACTCGATTTATAGTAGGCTTAACTCATCCCACTCATCATCACTGAGTAACTTGTTTAAATCAACTAAAATAAGTAAACCATCATCACGATTCGTTACACCTTGAATAAATTGTGAACTCTCTTCAGTTCCTACATGAGGTGCAACTTCCATTTCTGATTTTTTCAGATAAACAACTTCAGCAACACTATCAACGAGAATACCAATTACCTGTTTTTCAGCTTCGATAATTACAATACGGCTGTTATCGGTAATATCAGCAGGCATTAGGCCAAAGCGGGAGCGAGTATCAATAACAGTAACAACATTACCACGTAGGTTGATGATACCTAGCACATAGTCTGGGGCACCTGGCACCGCTGCAATTTCGCTGTAACGCAGGATTTCTTGAACCTGCATTACATTAATACCATAAGTTTCATTTTCTAGTTGAAAAGTAACTCGTTGGAAAATTTCATCATCTGAACCATTATCTGAGCTGCTGTTATCTCTATTCATAATATTCTCTACCCAATTTATTACATTAATGAATTTATATTAGTTGCTAATTGTAATTTTACCAGTACTAATTCCCATGAATATTCATACCACTATTCAATAGTTTAACTAATTCTTCAGCATGGATCAGAGCGCACATTTTTTCTTTCACCATACCAGCAAGCCAAGGACGCTTGCCTTGCACTTCTCGCCACTTAATCTGTGAGCGTGTTAACGTTTCAGTTCCGACTAATTTCTCGCAGGATAAGCCCCACTGTGTAGCTCCTAATAAAATATAGTGGCTATAGGCCAGCGTGTCAGCGGATTCACCAGTATTTATCCATTTTGCTGTATCAACAATATTAAAGAGAGATTCATTATGGGTCATTACTCCAGAAAACCAGGGTGGCTTACCAATTAATACATTCATTGAATCATCAAGGTGGTGAATCCCCCCTAAATCAGTTAATGGTACCGCAAACGTAAGCCCAGATAACTCAAAAAACAACACCTGAAATTCATTTTCAACTTCAATATTTTTCCAAGCTTTCTTCGTTTCAACTGGCACTTGTGTAGGCGCTATTTGCTCAGTTTTCTCTGAAAAAACTAATTGCTCTGGTAAACCAGCTACGTTCACAGGTAGCGTTTCTGATACAGGGGAATCAATTACTTGCGTCGATGTTTTTTCATTTAGCATTGAGCTAAAGTATTCGGCCATCGCTTCATCATTATGGTTCTTCATTAATAGGGCTCAATTTGTAACAGGTAGTTTAGTAATGTTTCATAGGCAAAAGTGCCACGACAATTATGCGAATAGAAAGAAACAGGGAGGTGTTGCAAACTTGCATCACGGAATTTTGTATCGATAGGAATGACTCCACTCCAAACATTACTGGAGTATGTCGCTTTAACCTCTTCTAAAGTATTGAGCGAAGCACGCGTTCGTTTATCAAACATGGTTGGAATGATACAGTAATTAAAATTTGTATCGCGAGATTTTTGCATTATTTGCAGCGTTTTTACCATTCTTTCTAAGCCCTTTGAGGCTAAAAATTCAGTTTGAACAGGTACTAAAATTTTATCGCAGGCGGCTAATGCATTAACCATCATAACACCCAATACAGGCGGGCAGTCTATCAATACAACATCGTAATCATCTTCGACAAATAATAACTGTTTCTTTAAAAACAGCCCCATTCCTTCTTTATTGCCGAGGACTCTATCTAACGTTGCTAACGCCATAGAAGCAGGTATTAGAGAGAGATTATCAATTTCAGTCGGCAGAATTACTTGTTCAAATTGTGCTTTGTTTTGTGCAGGCTCTTGAAAAAGATCATATAAACTAACAGGTAGTTGGTCTGAATCATATTGCAGATAACTGGTTAATGAGGCATGCGGATCCGTATCAATCAGTAAAACTCTAAAACCTCGCTCTACAAGGAGCCCCGCTAATGAGATGACTGTCGTTGTTTTACCAACACCACCTTTTTGATTTGCTACCGTCCAAACTAACAACGCTATTCCTGCCTTGTGGTTATAATTAATCGATTATTAGGTAAATAAACTTCGCGCATCTCTTTGCTATCTGGTTTAGGATCAGTTGACTCAGCAGCGCTATTTTTCTGTATAGATTTATCTTCCGATAATTCACTATTTTTCTCAATAGTTACCACTGCATATTTTGAGACAGCGATAACAACCCGACGACTTTTTAAAGGATCAACGCGGTTATTCTCATTAAGAATGGGAGAGAAGCGACCATAAGCTTCAACAACCATCCGCTCTCCTGATATACCAAGCTCATTAAACGCATGCAAAACACTAAACGCACGCATTCCCGAGAGCTCCCAATTAGATTGGTATATTTCATTAGCAATGGTTTCATCATCGCTGTATCCACGGATTCGAATCAAATTATTAACAGGCGCTAAGACCTCTGCGATGGATTGTACAACTTGGTTCGCAGAGTTTAATAAAGTATGACTGCCTCCAGCAAACAAGATCTTTCCTCCCATCTCAATGGTTAACCAATCACCATTAAGATCCACTGCAACGCTTTGATTGTTTGCATCTAATGAAAAAAGCTTATCTAGTGCTAATTTTATTTCACTTAGCTCTCTACCCGCTTGCAATGTTTGTACATCGGAAAGTTCATCATCAGCTTGATCTTGAGGGGCATCGGAAAGTAGAGCAGGCCCCATTTCATCAACAATACTGTTGCTGTTGTGAGTTAAAATACCTTCTCTATTAGCGCTAAAAAGGGACTGGTTAAGTAGTTTACTGGCACTTTGAAAGCTCAGCATAACTTCTTTATACTGCTCTTTATCATTTACTGATACTGCATATAGAACAACAAAAACAGCAAACATTAGGGTCATAAAATCAGCAAAAGAAACAGTCCAACGATGTAAATCATTGCCCTTATGCATCTGCATTCTAGAGCGGGGTCTTACACGCATTAGTATGAGGCTCTATCAATATAACCGTGTAAACGGCGCTCAAGTAATAAGCCATTATCGCCATGTGCAATCGCAAGTAACCCAATCAACGTCATCTCTTTATACAGGGCGACAAATTGATAATGTAAACGAATTTTATTGGCAATAGGTAAGTAAATAAAATTGGCGAAGCCAACACCATAAATTGTCGCAACAAATGCTACGGCAATCCCAGAGCCTAATTTTTCAGGTTGATCTAAATAACTCATTGCTTGTATCAAACCAAGCACGGCCCCGATAATACCAATCGTAGGACTATACCCTCCCATCGACTCATAGAGCTGTGCGCTTCGCTCTTGATGCTCACTATCAAGATCAATATCTTGCTGTAAAACATCTTGTAAGATGACTTGATCACAACCATCTATTAACATCGAAAGTCCTTTTTTAGTAAAAGGATCTAAACTTTTATCTTGTTCGTTTTCTTTCTCTAAACTTAGCAGGCCATGTTGACGTGATTTATTAGACCATCTTTGGATTTTTTTAGATTGCTCTAACAGTGAATATTTAGGGGCTGAAAAAATTTGAGGTAATAAACTAAGTGCGTGTAATAACTGCTTACTAGATGTTTGCACTAAAATGGCACCAAAGGTTCCACCAAACACAATTAAAAATGCGGGTAGATCAAATAAACCCGCTACTGATGAACCATGATAACTTTGCGCAAAAAGGATGCTTGTAACGATAATAACAAAGCCAAAAAGCCCAAGTTTATTCATACTTCAATTCCACTAAAATACGCCTTGAAACTTGATCTAGTGGCAATGATTCTGTTGCAATACCAGCTTTAGTAACAGCTTGTGGCATACCATAAACGACACAGCTTGCTTCATCTTGAGCCCAAATTTCAGCCCCCTGCTCTTTTAACATTCTCGCACCATCTCGACCATCAGCCCCCATGCCAGTTAATACAACAGCTAGCACTTTTTTTCCATAAAACTTTGAAAGAGATGCAAATGTAATATCAACACTTGGTTTGTAATTAAGCTTTTCACTACCATCATGAATACGTATTTTGGCACTACCTGAACGCCCATCTAATAACATTTGCTTACCACCAGGCGCTAAATATGCACAACCGGGTTGTAAAACATCACCGTCACTGGCCTCTTTAACACTAATTTGACAAAGGCCATTCAACCGCTCAGCAAATGCTTTAGTAAAGGTACCAGGCATATGTTGGATTAATAAAATAGGCAGTTTAAAATTACGAGGAAGTGCAGTTAACACAGTTTGTAATGCAACAGGACCGCCCGTGGAGGTGCCGATAGCAAGCACCTCGTAGCTTTTTCCTGATGCTTTAAAAAATTTATTTGCTGGTACTGAGTCGACCACTTTGGTCGCTGCTTTAAGGGGTTGAGTTTGTCTTAACTGAGCGGTAGTTTGGACTTTAGGTGCATGATTACGCTCATTTAATTTTTTTAAAGCAGATAATGCGGGTTTAGGTGTAGAATTAGCGGTAGAAGTCGGTGAGGATTTAGAAGTAACACGTGACACTCGTCGTGAAGCAATCGCTTGTATACGTTGCTGTAATAATTTAATAGCCTCTTCTTTATCTCTTGCAATATCTTCAAACTTCTTGGGAAGAAAATCACTGGCTCCAGCCTCAAGCGCATCTAATGTAGCACTTGCACCTTGATGAGTTAGTGAAGAAAACATTAATATCGGCAATGGATTGATTGCCATAATTTTCTTCACTGCAGTTATGCCGTCCATTACCGGCATCTCAATATCCATGGTCACAACATCAGGTTTGTATTTTGCAACCATATCGATCGCTTCTTGGCCATTATTTGCAGTTGCAATCACTTCTAATGCGGGCGATTTATTGATAATTTCACTAACACGGCGTCGAAAAAAACTTGAATCATCAACAACTAAGACTTTAATCGCCATACTATTCCTTATACTTTATGCGTAATGTTTCAATAAACTCGGTAAATCAAGAATTAATGCAATTCCCCCATCACTGGTGATAGTTGCACCAGCCATACCAGGTGTTCCTGACAGTAGTTTATCTAGTGCTTTGATAACCACTTCCTCTTGACCTAATAAAGCATCAACTACAAAGGCAACTTGTTGTATGCCTAATTGCACAATAACCACATGCCCAACGCCAGTCCCTTTTTCAACAGCAGGCTTATTAGGCGCGAGCCAATCACTTAAATAGAACAATGGAATTGCTCTATCACGGATAACAATAGTTAGTTGGTTATTAACAAGATTTGTTTTACTTAAATCCAGATGGAAAATTTCATTAACATTTGTGAGTGGTAATGCAAATGTCTGTTCAGAAACAACAATCATCAACGTTGGTAGAATAGCTAAGGTTAATGGAACTTTAATCTCTAAACGAGTCCCTTTACCTAATTCTGAATCAATTGATATCGACCCGTTAAGCTTAGTAATACCTGTTTTCACAACATCCATTCCAACACCACGGCCAGAAATATCTGAAATTTCAACTTTAGTTGAGAAACCCGGTGCAAAAATCAAAGAGTATGCATCTCGATCACTCATTCGATCAGCACCATCTTGATCGAGAATACCTTTATCCATTGCGATCTGTTTTAGTTTGTTTGCATCCATCCCTGCACCATCATCTTCAATAACGAGCAATATATGATCGCCTTCTTGAGATGCAGAAAGTAAAACTCGGCCCTCTTTATCTTTACCTGATTGCATACGTATATTTGGCATCTCTATGCCATGATCGACAGAGTTTCTTACTAAATGCACTAATGGATCAGCAAGAGCTTCCACTAAATTTTTATCAAGATCAGTTTCTTCTCCGACTAACTCTAAACGAATATTTTTCCCAAGTGTTCTCGCTAAATCACGGACAACACGCGGGAACTTACCAAATACTTTTTTGATCGGCTGCATACGGGTTTTCATCACCGAGCCCTGCAGGTCACCAGTAACAATATCGAGATTAGCTACCGCTCTTGAGATCTCTTCATCTTCTGAAGTCGATTCCAAGCTAACAAGACGGTTTCTAACTAATACCAGCTCACCAACCATATTCATGATTTCATCAAGAATTGCTGTATCGACGCGCACTGTAGGTTCAGCCTTAGCAACGGCAGCTTTCGGAGGAGCTTTAGGTGCAGCAGCCGCTGGCATTGCTTTTTGAGCAGGCTCAGCTTTTGGCTTAGCAACAGGTTGTGGAGCAGGATCAGGTTTAGCGACCTCCGCGATAGGCTGAGGGGCAACAGGTTCAGTAGTTTTACCTGTTTGCGCACTTTTTCCTTCACCATGTAACTCATCTAATAGAGATTCAAATTCATCATCTGTAATTTCATCACCATCAGTGGCGAGCAAAGACTCTGGAGAAGCATCGGGTGTTCCACTATGCGCCCCTTTCCCATGTAATTCATCTAATAAAGATTCAAACTCATCATCATTAATTTCATCAATGCTTGTAGAAGATTTCTCGACCGATGCATCAGGGACTGAATGTTTTCCTGCACCGTGTAATTCATCCAATAAAGATTCAAATTCATCTTCACTTATCTCTGCATTTTCAGCACTTGCTGGCTGAGCTTCAACTTTAGAGCCTGATTGTGCATGTAGTTCATCTAATAGCGCATCAAATTCAAATTCATCGATTTCATCATTGACCTCTGTAGATTCAACAACAGGCTCAGGCTCAGCGGCAACTTCCACAATAGGTTCAGGGACAGTTTCCTCTGCTTCAGCGACAGCTGCCTCAGCAGATTCAGGTTTACTTAAACGGTGTAATTCAGAAACAATATCCGCAGGGGCGGCCATAACATCTTCGCCATTTTGAACAGCTTGAAATTGTTCGTTTATAACATCTAACGCAGCTAAGATGGTATCCATGAGCGATGAGCTAACAGAACGATTTTTCTGACGCAAACAGTCAAAAACATTTTCTGCACCATGGCATGTTTCGACCAATTCAGTAAGAGAAAGAAATCCTGCGCCACCTTTTACAGTATGGAATCCACGGAAAATGGCATTAAGTAACTCGGCATCATCGGGATTATTTTCCAATTCAACCAATTGCTCAGATAGCAATTCTAAAATCTCTCCTGCTTCAACTAAAAAGTCCTGCAGAATCTCTTCATCTACTTCAAATGTCATTTTCCGTTTCCTTAAAATCCTAAGCTAGAAAGTAAATCATCAACATCATCCTGCCCATTGACTACATCATCACGCTCTTCTGCGTTCATGATTGGGCCTTCCGCTTCAATATCTTTCTTAACACTTTCATTTTCTAGTGTTGTGTCAACCGCTTGTTCATCAGAACTACACACTTTTAAAATGCCAACAAGCTTTAACTCAATCTCTTGCACAAGTTCAATGACCCGTCTTATCATCTGCCCAGTTAAATCTTGAAAATCTTGAGCCATTAAAATATCGGTTAATGAACTACGCAGGTTCTCTGCACTTAATGATGAATCACTAATTAGACCATCGATTTGATGGCAGAGTTTTTTAAAGTCCCCTAATGCCAGATCACGTTTCATCAGGCTTTGCCAATTAGGCTTCACATTCTCAAGATCGGTAATTAACTTATCAGCAATGGGTAAACAATTATCGACTGCATCCATGGTTTTATTCGCGGCCTTGTCAGTCATCTCGATAACATAATTTAAACGGTGTTTTGCATCGGGAATATCATGTCCCGCCATATCGATTAGTCGGGTATCATTCTGAAAACTAAGCAAAGTATCGTGAAGTTCACGTGTTAGCTCACCTACTTTATCAAAAACTTTACCGTCACTTGATGTGGTATCGTAGGCATTTTCAACGATTTCATTTGCTTCACTTATCTCATTAGCTTCCAAGTGAGCAACTAACGCTTTAGCTTGTGATAATGAGAGTAGTGGCACGTTTTGATCGGCCATCATGTACTCCTTCTAGCCTAAGCGTTCAAATACTTTATCTAGCTTCTCTTTTAACGTGCCTGCAGTGAAGGGTTTAACAATATAACCATTTACGCCGGCTTGTGCTGCTTCGATAATCTGTTCTCGCTTAGCTTCAGCAGTCACCATTAACACTGGAAGATGCTTTAATTTAGGGTCTTTGCGAATCTCTTTTAATAGATCAATCCCTTGCATAATAGGCATATTCCAATCCGTTACCACAAATTCGAAATCCCCCTCTTTAAGCATCGGCAAGGCAGTATTACCATCATCAGCCTCAAAGGTATTTGTAAAACCAAGATCTCTTAATAAGTTCTTGATTATTCTTCGCATTGTTGAAAAGTCATCAACAATTAACACTTTCATATTTCTATCCAAAACGTTCCCCTAAGTAAAAACTGAATTTTGTTTTTATCTACTTGAAATAAATATAAGTAAATATTCAAAAAAGGCACAATTATAAATTGTTATTTTTTTTCTTCTTGAGCCAAGTGTGACTCATCTCTTATCAAAACATCTATTTTGCGTATTATCTAAGCTGTTTGAGCTTTTGCTTTTAAACGATGTAGTGCTTGTGAATGAATTTGGCTAACCCTTGACTCACTGACATCAAGTACTAAACCTATCTCTTTAAGGTTTAGCTCTTCGTCATAATAGAGTGATAATACTAATGCTTCTCGCTCGGGTAGTTCTTTGATCATTGACACTAATTTATCTGAGAATTGTGCTTCACTCACTTCATTAAAAGTACAGTCGTGACTGACAGGCTCATTAGATAACCCTTCATCTGCTCCCGCTATATCTTCATAAGCAATAAGCTTGGCACAGTTAACATCACGAAGCATATGCTGATATTCAGGTAGTGTTAATGATAGTTCGGCGGCAACTTCTGCTTCTTTAGCATCACGTCCAGTACGTTTTTCAACTTCTGAAATAGCATTTGCAATACTACGGCTATTTTTATGAACAGATCGTGGAACCCAATCTCCACGGCGCATTTCATCAAGCATAGCACCACGAATTCGAATGCCAGCAAAAGTTTCAAAGCTAGCTCCTTTACTAGCATCAAAATTCCTAGCTGCTTCCAATAAACCTATCATGCCGGATTGAATAAGGTCATCAACTAATACACTAGCTGGTAACCTTGCCATTAAATGATAGGCTATTTTCTGCACTAAATCGCTATGACGCTCAATGAGATCAGAAGTATTATTGTAATAGCCCTTGGTTTTAATCACCTATAATTGCTCATCTACATTATTAAGTAATAATTTTTCGATAAAGAATTCTAAGTGCCCTCCTGGCTGATGTGGAATTGGCCAATCACAAGCTCTATTAGCAAGCGCTTTAAATGCCAGTGAAGCAGGGGTTTTAGGAAAAGCCTGTACGACCACTTTTTGCTTCCGTACAGCTTGACGGACATTACCATCAAACGGAATACAAGCTACGAGCTCTAATGACGCATCTAAGAACCGATCGGTTACACGAGTCAACTTAGTGAACAGATCTTGACCTTCTCGCAAGCTACGTACCATGTTGGCCACAATCTTAAATTTGTAAACACCATTTTGTTTACTGAGTATTTTAATCAGTGCATAAGCATCAGTAATCGAAGTTGGCTCATCACATACCACCATTACCACGTCTTGTGCTGCTTGTGCGAAGCTGACTACCATATTTGAGATACCTGCTGCGGTATCAATTAAAAGCATATCAATCGGTGTCTGCAAGGCACTGAAAGCTTGAATAAGGCCAGCATGCTCAACATCGGTTAATTCAACCATTGATTGTGTACCTGATGTGGCAGGGATAATCATCACCCCTTCTGGGCCCTCAACAATTACCTCATCTAATGTACACTCACCAGATAATACATGCGATAAATTTTTGGTGACTCGAATTCCTAACAATACATCGACATTGGCAAGCCCTAAATCGGCATCAAGTACCATGACGCGTTTACCGCGTTGAGCAAGAGAAACAGCCATGTTAAGTGTTACGTTAGTTTTACCAACACCACCTTTACCACCGGTGATAGCCACCACTTTCACCTGATTGTTTTTCATTCTTCTTAAACCACTTGCTTGGTCTGAAATCATATTACACTCATCTAAATCGTTAATTTAAAATTCTATTCGTTGTCAAAGGTACTAAACCATTGATGCTGTTCTTGCTCGAAAATCTCATTCATCATGGTTAATGTACCCGCTATTAAGTTTTCAACACTAGCAATCTCAATATCTTCAGGAACGCGTTGCCCAGTTGTCACGTAACTAATGGGTAAAGCATGTTGCATAGTGACACTTAGTAATTCACCTAGGCCAATACTTTCATCTACTTTAGTTAATATACACCCAGCAAGCGGAATTCGCTTAAAGTGTGCCATCGCCTCTTCAACAACACGACGCTGCGCTGTCGATGAAACCACTAGATAACTTTGAATATTGACACGGCTATTACGCATCAATGTATCAAGCTGCTCCGATAAACGAATATCTCTCTGGCCCATCCCTGCAGTATCAATTAAGACCAAACGCTTTTCTCTAAATTGATATAAAATTTCCGATAATTCATCCGCATCTTTTGCAACCCTGACACTACACCCCATTATTTTCCCATAAGTAGCCAGCTGCTCGTGAGCACCAATTCGATAAGTATCAGTGGTAATTAAAGCGACTTGGTCGGCACCATATTTCATTGCAAATTGAGCGGCTAGTTTAGCAATAGTAGTGGTTTTTCCTACGCCAGTAGGGCCTAATAATGCAATGGCGCCCCCCTGTGATAATATCTCATTTTTTCCAATATAGATCTTATCTTGCAATAATGCCTGAATATACTGCTGAACTTCTGTCGAAGAGGCATCTTCTGGGATATAACTCGCAAGTTGATCGGCAATATCCTCCGAAAACCCCGCTTTAGTCAACCACTTAATGATCATTGCACGAATCGGTTCTTTGCGTTCCATCTCTTGCCACATCAGCCCAGAAACTTGGTGTTCAAGTAATTTACGTAGTGATGCCACCTCAGCACCAATTTTAGCCATATCAGTATTATCATTGCGTGAAGAGGGAGGTGCCTTACGAGGAATTCCAGCATTCACTTTGACGGGTTGTTCGCTTGATGTCCAATTCTGTTGCTCCGCAAGCGTTCTTGGACGGTTGCTTTTTGACACTTGCTCAGACACAGCAGAAAAAGCGGGTAACTCTTCTCGACTCGGGGCTGCGGGTTTAACGCTTTTTCTGGCTCTATTTTTAGCTTGTTGATTTTCAACCTTACCAAAAAATGAGTTTAATGATTTAGCAAAATCTTCACCGCTCTCTTTAGCACCATTACGGTGACTCTTCTGCAATTTCAGAGGGGCTTTTTCAGCGCGAGAAGAAAGCTGAACATTGTCATCTTGCAGACCATCAAAAGAATCCTCTTTTTTCTGCTTCGCTTCTGCTTGTTTTGCTTGGTAATCAACAGCCGCAACAATCTCAATGCCACCGACTACTTTTTTATTAGACATGATGACGGCATCAGGGCCTAACACCTCTTTTACCTCAACCATTGCTGTGCGCATATCTTTTGCAAAAAAACGTTTAATTTTCATCTGTTATACCCAGCTATTGTCCAATAGAACTTATTATTTTTATCTGTTTATCATCAGGAATTTCCTGATACGAGAGCACATGCAAACTTGGAATAGTATGTTTTACAAACTTAGACAAGGTGCCCCTTAATATGCCTGACGTCAGTAACACTGCAGCTTGACCAATCAATTCCTGTTGCTGGGATGCTTCAATCAACGAGCTTTGAATGCGTTCCGCAAGCCCAGGTTCAATACCAGCCCCCTCATTTCCTCCTGCCTGCATCGACTGATGCAATATTTGTTCCAACTCAGTTGATAGGGTTATTACTGGTAACTCAAGTTCATTGCCTATTATCTCTTGAACAATCATACGTTTAAGTGATATGCGGCAAGCGGCAGTGAGCACTTCTGCATCTTGGCTACGCGGTCCATAATCAACCAAGGTTTGTACGATAGTACGAATATCACGCACTGCAACATTTTCATTAAGTAAGCTTTGTAACACTTTTACAACGGTGCTTAATGAAAGAATCTCAGGTACTAATCCTTCAACTAATTTTGGATGTTTCTTAGCTAATAAATCTAGCAAACTTTGTGCTTCTTCATGACCTAATAACTGTGCTGCATTATTGCTTAATATTTGGCTTAGATGCGTTGCTACAACTGTTGCGGTATCAACAACCGTGTAACCTAAAGCTTGCGCTTGTTCGCGTTGTGTTTCATCAATCCAAGTGGCTTCTAAACCAAAGGCGGGATCAATTCCCGCAACCCCATCAATCGGACCAAAGACCTGACCAGGGTTAATCGCCATATCTTTATCATGATAGATATCAGCACTTCCACAGCCAACTCCCATCAGTGAAATATTATAATTATTAGGTGATAAATCAAGGTTGTCGCGAATGTGCACAGGTGGAATTAAAAAGCCCATCTCCTGTGAGAGTTTCTTACGAACACCTTTGATTCTATCTAACAGTTCACCACCTTGACTCTTATCTACCAACGGAATAAGTCGATAACCCACTTCTAACCCGATGGTATCGACACTGCGAACGTCATCCCAGCCTAGTTCTTTTACTTCAGCAGGTTCACCAGAAGTCGCTAATGCGCCCCCCTCTTCACCAGATTCTTCGTTTGCTTGCTGTTTTTTAACTCGGTTTAACTGCCAATAAGCACCGCCAGCAGCAATACCACCAAGGGTAAGAAAAGCAAGGTGTGGCATACCTGGTACAATACCCATAATTAATAAAATACCAGCCGTGATCATCAACGCTTTTGGATCGTCAAACATTTGACCCAGCATACGTCCGCCCATATCAGCAGAGGTATTTTCACGCGTTACCGTAATCGCAGCCGCGATGGAAAGTAATAGTGAAGGTATCTGTGCGACTAAGCCATCACCAATTGTTAGTATCGTATAGATTTCAGCGGCTTCTGCCATCGGTAGATCATACTGCGCCATACCAATAATAAAACCACCGATGATATTAATGAACAGGATCATAATACCTGCAATAGCATCACCTTTTACAAATTTACTCGCACCATCCATTGAGCCGTAAAAATCAGCCTCCATGGTTACCTCTTCTCGGCGAGTACGCGCTTGCTCTTGGTCTATTAGCCCAGCATTCAAATCAGCATCAATGGCCATCTGTTTACCCGGCATTGCATCCAAGGTAAAGCGAGCACTAACTTCTGATATTCGTCCTGCACCTTTAGTAATTACCACGAAGTTAATGATCATCAAAATTAAGAAAACAATTAAACCAACCGCTAAGTTACCACCTATAACAACCGAGCCAAATGCTTCGATAACATGACCAGCGGCAGCGCCACCTTGATGGCCTTCTAACAATACGACACGTGTTGAGGCGACATTAAGTGCTAAGCGCATTAACGTCGCGATCAGAAGTACAGTCGGGAAAGCAGCAAAATCGAGTGGTTTTTTAGTGTAGATAGAAACCAATAAGACCACTAGTGCTAACGCAATGTTAAACGTAAAAAGCATATCCAACAGCAAGGTTGGCATCGGCAAAACAACCATCGCTAACGCGGCAAGCACCATGACAGGGGTGCCTATTCCGGTCAGCATTTTTGATTTATTGAGCCAAAATGAGGCAAATAATGTATTAATGTGAGTAACCTGTATTTTTATTATGTATGTTTATTATGTAGCAAGCATCAGGCCATGTGCGGAAAAAATCATAAGAACTTGAAGTTAATCGTTATATTGGAAGCCTTTGGGAATATTTAAATCGTCAGGTAATGCTTTCGGACGACCTGATTTCCCCTTACGAAACTGCTCAAGTTGATAAATATAGGCGAGAACCTGGGCAATTGCGACAAATAGCTCTTCAGGCACCTCTTCACCGATTTCAGTAGTATGATAAATCGCACGGCATAAGGGTGGAGATTGCATTACGGGCACTTCATATTCACGTGCCACTTCTCTTATTTTAAGCGCCATAAAATCGACACCTTTAGCTACAATATAAGGTGCTCTCGCCCCATCTTGCTCATATTTAATCGCGACAGAATAATGCGTAGGATTGGTTACGATCACATCAGCATCGGGTACATCGCCCATCATTTTACGCTGTGATGCTTCATATTGAAGCTGCCTGATCCGTTGTTTAACCTCTGGTTTACCTTCTGAGTTACGGTATTCATCTTTGACCTCTTGTTTGGTCATTTTTAACTCTTCTGTGTGTTTATGTATTTGATAGGGAACGTCTACAACCACAATCAACAACATTGAACAACAAAGTAAAATAAACATCCAAGTGATCATATCTAAAGCTTCAAATACACTGCCCGGTAATGGTGTCATAGAAAGGTGTAAAATATGTTCAAAAGTAGCAGCAAGAATCGCCCAAGCCATACCTATCACAACCAGTACTTTTAATATTGATTTTAAAAGCTCAACCCAAGCTTGCATACCAAGCATTCTTTTAAGGCCAGCCTTCGGACTTAACCTATTCCATTTAGGCATCATCGCTTTGGTACTAAATAACATACCACCTAATAATGAACTTCCTAGAATAGAGATAATAAATAGCATTAACAAAATAGTGAACATCGGCATTGCTAACCCCTTAAAACTGGAGGTTAGGTGGATCCACATATATTCTGGGGAAAAGAGTACACTGCGCTCAAAGGTAAAAGCGCGCTTCATCATTATGGATAACTCGTAGGCCAAGCGATCGCCAAACACGAGCATTGAAAAAGCGGCAGAGATCAGTACAGAAGCAGTCGCAAGCTCTTTAGAGCGGGCAACCTGCCCCTTTTCTTTGGATTTTCGTAATCGCTCGGGTGTGGCCTCCTCGGAGCGTTCAGTACCATTTTCATTCTCAGCCATGGTTTATTCCCCTAGGGTTGTTTCTCACAAACACCATTCAAGAGTTCGCAAATGGTAGTAATGCCACGTAACCATTGATTTTCAAAGTGAGTTGGTACATTAACCAAGGTTACCCATAATACAAATAAACCAAACACCATGCTGATAGAAAAGCCCAAACTGAAAATATTTAACTGTGGCGCTGCTTTGGTCATGATACCAAAGGAAAGATTAACCAATAGCATCGCTACCATGGATGCGATCGAAAAAGCTAATGCAGCTTGGAACATCACCGAAAACCATCCAGCCAATGTTCTATAGTCGGTTGCCAGTAAACCTTTCATCGATACAGGAAGCGTTTCAAAGCTTCTAATAATAAGTTCGATCATCAGCAGGTGTCCATCAACACCAAGGAACAATAAGGTAACTAATAACACGTAGAACTGCCCCACAACGGGAGAAGATTGACCATTCATGGGATCAGCCATAGAAGCAAAACCAAGGCTTGTCTGCATCGCAATGATTTGCCCCGCCACGACAAAGGTCTGCACCACGAAAATTGAAATGGTACCAATGGCTATGCCGATCAAAACTTGCTGTAAAACAACAAAAGCACTCGCTAACGAAAATAACTCAATTTCCATTGGTGCGGCCGGCAATATCGGAAAAACAGCGACAGTAACGGCGAGTGAGTAGAATAAACGAACACGTTTTGGTGTAGTTCTCGATCCGATTGCAACCATCACCATTAACATGGCTGCAATACGTGAGAATGACCACAGGTAAGTGGCGATCCAGTTCATCAGCGCTTCTGCAGAAAAATCCACAACTAGCTCCAGCTAATCATAATTAACCCACAACCTGTGGTATTTGATCAATCATAGCATTGAAAAATTCAATTAATTTACCAAACCCCCAATGTGCACCAAATGCTAATGCAATCAATGTCATCATTAATCGTGGTAAAAAACTCAATGTTTGTTCGTTAATAGAAGTCGCGGCTTGAAATATTGCCACCACCAAGCCAATCAATAGGCTAGGAATAATAGCAGCAGAGACTAATAACAAAACAGTCCACAATGCCTGACGGAATATATTTACAAAAACTTCGGGTTCCATTTCACCTCCTACAACAGGCCAAAGCTGTTCGCGAGACTACCCATGATCAAGTTCCATCCATCGACCAATACAAATAACATAAGTTTAAAGGGTAAGGAAACTATCATCGGAGAGAGCATCATCATCCCCATTGCCATCAAAATACTGGCCACCACTAAATCGATAATTAAAAAGGGGATGAATATCATGAATCCTATCTGAAACGCAGTTTTTAATTCACTGGTTACAAAGGCTGGAATCAATACTGTAATTGGGACCTCTTCAGGCGTATCGACTTGTACATTTGCGATCTCTAAAAAGGTTTCTAAGTCTTTTAGACGAGTTTGCGATAACATAAACTCCATCATCGGCTTTTTCCCCACCTCTAGCGCCTGTGCAATGGGCATGTCTTCATTAAGATAAGGCTGCAAAGCAGTTTCATTAATTTTATCGAAAACCGGAGTCATAATAAAAAAGGTTAAAAATAGTGCGATGCCGTTAATCACTTGATTAGAAGGTGTTTGCTGTAAACCAAGTGCTTGCCTTAAAATCGACATCACCACGACGATACGAGTAAATGAAGTCATGAGAATAAGCATTGCAGGTAAGAAGCTCAGCGCCGTCATAAACGCTAAGACTTGCAATGTCACACTATACTCTTGATCGCCTCCCGCATTGGTCGTTACCGTGACCGCAGAAAGTGCACCAGGCTCAGCGAGTAAAGACGGAGAAAAGAAATAGAGCAGACAGGCGATTAATACAAGAAATTTATTCATTACGTTTAGTACTTATTTTAGAAAGTAATGTGGCAAAGGGAGTGTTTGCATCTTGCTGTTGCATCTCACTCTCTTCATTCTCAGGGATAGAAAACGTATCTAACAGATTGATATTTTGCTCAGTGACACCAAGCAGATAACGCTTTTCGTTAACTTCGATAATCTGTACTCTACCCTTATTAGTCAAAGGCTGCGTTGCAACTATCTTTATCTGGTGATATCCCTTAGGGTTGCGAATCAAATTACTTTTTTTCATTAAAAAAGCAAAAATAAAAATACAAGCCAACACTAATAATAGGGAAGCAATCATACTACCAACAGCTAAATCAGGCGGTGATTTAAGTGCCTCTTCTGCCCAACTAGTTGCGGGAAATAGCAGCGTAACAAGCAGAGCAGAATACTTCATTTTAACTTCTTAATTCTTTCTGTCTGGCTAATCACATCAGTCAAACGAATACCAAACTTATCATTAACAACCACGACTTCGCCATGGGCAATTAAGGTGCCATTTACTAATACATCTAATGGCTCACCGGCAATACGATCTAATTCGACGACAGACCCTTGGTTTAATTGTAAAAGGTTACGAATATTTATTTTACTGCGCCCCACCTCCATTGAGATGGTCACCGGAATATCCAAAATACTGTCTAAACGAGCATGTTCCTCAGCACTGAGTGGCTCGGCAGTATCTTTTAATTCATCGAGTTCAATGTTGCTAACATCATCTCCACCTTCTCCTGCGTCGCCTGATTCTTCTAATGCAGCAGCCCATTCGTCAGCCATATCTTGCTCTGTGCTCATAACTCTCTTCCTATCTATTAACTAGTCTTTTAAATTACCCAGTTGAAGCTGTGTATTTTGTACTTCTGGTCGTTCAATACGCTCAGTAATTTTTAATGCTAAATTTTCATGACTCTGCCCAAGTGTCGCCCTAAAAGTAGGTAACCCCTCAACAGAAACTAACATTGAATCCGGTAACTCAACGGGAATAATATCGCCCGCTTTAAAATCCATCATGTCGCGCAAACGTACCTCTTTTTCCAGTAACTTAGCGGTTAAGTCAACATCTACATCCATGATTTCATCTTCTAATGCCTGACTCCAACGTTGATCTGTATCTTCTTTATCACTTTGTACACCGGCATCCAATAATTCTCGAATCGGCTCTAGCATCGAGTAAGGCATAGCAATATGAAAATCGCCTCCGCCTCCATCAAGTTCGATATGAAAAGAGTTAACTACAATGACCTCTGTGGGGCTAACAATATTAGCCATTGCCGGATTTACTTCTGAATCTAGATATTCAAATTCGGCATCCATCACGGGTGCCCATGCATCATGGTAATCTTCAAAAATTATCTTTAATAACATCTGAATAATACGGCGCTCTGTCGGTGTAAACTCACGCCCTTCGATTTTGGCATGATGACGACCGTCGCCTCCGAAGAAATTTTCCACCAAAATAAACACTAGACGTGCTTCCATGGTTACTAAACCGGTCCCTTTTAGCGGACGAAAACGAACCATATTAAGGCTGGTAGGAACGAATAATGTATGCACATACTCGCCGAATTTTAGCATCTGTACGCCATTAATAGAGACCTCTGCGGTATGGCGTAACATATTAAATAAGCTGATGCGTAAGTGTCGCGCAAAACGCTCATTAACCAGCTCGAGTGTTGGCATACGACCACGAACAATACGGTCTTGCGATGAAAAGTCAAAATGAACAAGAGACTCTTCGCCTCCGCCATCTCCACTTTCAACGACATCCTCTTCAACATCATCGACGCCATGTAATAACGCATCAATTTCGTCTTGGGATAATAGATCTGCCATAAAAAACCTTACTAATTAAAAAATGTGATGATCACTGTAAAACAAAACCGGTAAATAAAACCGTATCGATAAGTTCTTTTCCTTCTAGCTTCTTGGTCGATTCATTAAGTGCTTTAAGGGCATACTCGCGAAGTTGATCTTTACCTTCAGGGCTACGTAATTGGCCAACGGTCGCGGCGCCAAAAATACGTACCAACGTACCTTCAAGTAATGGAATATGTTTTTTTGCTAAGGTTTCGTTTGTTGTGCCACGCACTAATAGCTGTACTTTAATTTGCACTAGACGATCGCGTTTACCATCCATAACGTTAAAAACAAAAGGCCTTGGCATCGCAACATAACTTGCTGCGCCACTATTTTCGCCCTCTACTTCCGATGAAGTTTGTTGTTCCGAAGTTTGATCAGCAGAAGCCTCTGCGCTATCCCCACTAAAAAGTAAAAAGTATGCAGCTGCGCCTCCACCTAACAAAAGCACTACTGCAACAATTATGATAATTAATTTTTTCTTACCACCACCAGCTGTGGCTCCTTCATCCAACGATAACTCTTCGTTCTCTTCCCCAGCCATATCAGTGTTTCCCTTTCTCTATGATTTTAAATGTAATGGTGCTGATTTTAATGCATATTAGCCACAAATCCATATCCTTTAAGCATAATAATCAATTCCTTGAGGTGAGAGCGGTATTTGTGACGCTACCCATTCACTTTGTTCATTACTGAGGATACTTTCTGAATTGCTATTACGTTGTTCTGATACCACTTTTTGTTGCCCTTTATCCGATTGTGACTGTTGCTGAGAGCTACGTTGCTCAACACTGGCTTCACCTAAATTAATCCCCTGTTGTGCTAACTGTTCTCGTAATCTTGGTAAGTTCTGCTCAATAATGTCACGACTTTGACCAACCTGTGTTTGAATCGCGACCTGTAGCTGATCCTGTTGCACCTGTAATTTAATATGCATAGAGCCTAATTCTGCCGGATCAAGCCGAATAGAGACCTCTTGCTTTCCTTGCCCAATCATCATCATAATACGTTCACCGATTAATGCTGATGCATGTTTTGATTGCAATTCAATAGGTTGCTGTAACAAAGCTGACTGCGTTAATGTTACGTTATTATTCACTATTTGGCTGGTTGGGCTTGCTAAGCGATCATTTAAGGCACTCGTTAGCGCAACGGGGCGCAATACGTTAGTATCTTGTGCTTGATTAAAAAGAGGTTTTTCCCCCTCTCCTTTTAAGCCTGCCATCATGCTTTCTAGTTTGTCACTGTTTGTGCTACTTTGCTTAAGAAAATCATCAGTTAGTTCATCATCAGATAACACATTCTCAGGATTTAACCTGCTATTTTTATCTGCCTCAGACGGCCCCTCTTTTTCTGTTTTTTTAGCACGGCCTCCCCCATTAACGAGCACTTCAACATTGCCTAAAGGCTTATGCTCCGTAACTTTAGTATTGGTATTTTTTGCCGTTTCTATTTGCGCTAAAATAGGGTTTACTGGTGCTTGCTCTTCTGAAGTTTGGACTGCCCCTTCAGCATTTATGTTATCGGCTTTTATCACCGTATTTTGTGGATCTTTGTCAACCATATCCTGCTGTTTTTGACTCAATTCATTTTCAGCGGGTTTAGTTTGATGCGGTTGTAAATCTTCTTCTGTAGATGACATTGTTGAATCATTATTTGAACGAGGTAGATCCTCCAAATCTTCAGCATCTAAATCTTGTTCAAGTTCCTCATCAGTCCCTAATAACAGCGGCTCAGCATCAAGTTGCTCATCAGCCTCTAAAGCTTCAACGACCGTTTCATCATCAATCCCTTCCAATGAATCTATTTCAGGCTGTACTTCTACATCAAGCAGTTCATCTTCAGCAGATAGAAGCTCATCAACAGTGTCTTCTGGATTTTCTGCTTCAATCATGCCATCGAGAAGATCAGAGAAACGTGTTGCGCTTTTCTGATCACCTTCCTGTCCTTCGACAGAATCAATCTCTTCAACGGTATTTGCTTCAGCATCTATTTTTGCTGAAGAAGCTGGAGCCGGAGATAATGGTAAAATAGCTTGCATCATAAACTCTCTTTAAAAGGGTAGGTATTGCCGTTCTTGGTCAGTTAATTAAATGTAAGCAATTTATAGACCAGATTGCTTTTGAAAGTGTTGAAAAGTAGTGAACTCATCCATTAACACTTGCTCTTTTTTATCTTCTAGTCGACGCTTTTTAAGCGCCTTTTTTTCCAGTAACATCCCCATCGCTTTACAGCTTACCTGTGCTTCTACCCACATTTTTTTATGCGCTTGTACATCATACTCAAATTTAATCAAACCTTGCTGATGCTGAGTAACACCTTGATCTATTTGCACAATAAACTGCTGATATTTTCCCAAATCGGCAATAGAAAGCCCTTGTGATCCTTTTTCACTCAATTGACTGATGTACTGACGGCGGTATTGATGGAGGTTTTGTAATTGCTGGCGCTGTTCAAATAACGTTTGTTGAGCGCGTTGGTATGCTTGTAACGCTTGCTCAACTTGTTTCTCGCGTTGTTCATAGACAAGCTGTAATGCATCTCTGGCCATTTTTTATCCTTAACTATTCACAAACTCCTGCGTTAATGTCGCGAGCTGTGTCAAACAATCGTTATAACTAATACTGTCCTTCATTCCCTGTTGCAAGAAGTGATCCAATTTAGGCCGTATAACAATAGCTTTATCGATACGAGGATCGCTGCCCCTTGAATAGGCACCAATAGTGATTAACTCTTTGTTTTCTTCGTATAAAGAATAAGCTTGTTTTAATACTCGCGCGAGGGTTTGGTGCTCATCTGATGTCACCATAGGCATCACACGACTGATCGATTTTCCTACATCAATAGCTGGGAAATGCCCTGAATCTGCAAGTTCACGCGAAAGAACAATATGGCCATCTAAAATCGCACGAGAAGCATCGGCAATCGGATCTTGAAGATCATCACCTTCTGTTAATACGGTAAAAAATGCACTAATAGAGCCTTGATTTTCATTACCGTTACCCGCGCGTTCAACTAATGCAGGCAACTTAGCGAATACAGAGGGGGGATAACCTTTGGTGGCAGGGGGCTCTCCAATTGCGAGCGCGATCTCACGTTGCGCCTGAGCAAAACGAGTTAATGAATCCATCAATAACAATACATTTAACCCTTGATCACGAAAATATTCAGCAATCGTTAATGATGTTTCACAGCCTTTCAAGCGCATTAATGGTGACGCATCGGCAGGAGCCGCAATCACAACGGCACGTTTACGTCCCTCTTCACCTAAAATCTCTTCGATAAACTCCTTTACTTCTCGACCACGCTCACCAATCAACCCGACCACAACCACATCTGCAGTTGTGCCTCGCGTCATCATGCCGAGCAAAACACTTTTCCCTACCCCAGAACCCGCAAAAAGGCCCATCCTCTGGCCCTGTCCAACGGTTAATAAGGAATTAATCGCTTTAATGCCCACATCAAGTGGTTGCTTTATCGCTTTGCGACTTAACGGATTAATACGTGGATTGTTATATTGACTAGTTTGCGCAGTGACAATCTCACCTTTACCATCGATCGGCTTGCCAATACCATCAAGTACTCGGCCAAGTAACTCCATGCCCACTGGAATACCTTGTGCAATGGTTTGTGGGATAACACGCGCACCGGGTACGACACCAGTTAATCGCTCACTAGGCATCAAGAAAAGGCGCTCTCCTGAGAATCCCACGACTTCTGCATCGATAAAACCTTCATTAGTCTCAACGTGACATAAGCTTCCTACAGCAGCACTACAACCTACGGCTTCTAAAGTTAGTCCCACCACACGAATCAGCTTTCCTGACACGACGGGGTGTGTCACTGACTCGCCAGTTTGGTATTGGCTAAATCGTTGATTAAAACTATTCATTAGATTGAACTTCAGGAGGGTTTTCAGGTGCGACTTCGGATACGTTTTCAGATTCTAATTCAGGTGTTTGAACAGTAGACTCATTTGCCAGTGATGGCGGTATTTCAGTTGTTAAAGGTAGCTCGTTAAGCAAGCTTGAATCATCGTTTTTAGCGGGTAGTTGCTCATGGTTCTCTTTAAAAAAGTTTTTTAGGACCTGTTCAACACGAGTATCAAAAGCAAAGTCTACACTCGAGACCTGTGTATGAATTTGGCAATCACCGCGCATTAACGCAGGTTCAGCCTGAAGGTCCCATCCTCGTTGTATACATTGCTTCTCTGAATAGGCGCTTTGCACAAAGGCAAGATCATCCGGGTGAAGTTGAATGACTAACTTTTGTTCACTGATAGGTAAGGCATCGATGGCTTGCTTTAACGCTTGTAGAATAATTTGTGGTGATGTTTTCACTTCACAACGAGTTATCTGCTCAGCTAATGAGGTTGCTAATCTAACCAACTGGTATTCAGCATTATCATCTAATTTTTCTAGCGGGTTATGCAAGCGTTCAATAAGAGACTGCCAAATAGCCAATTGTGCTGTAATTTGCTCTGCACCTTGAGCTAACCCTTGCTCAAGGCCTTGTGTTAACCCTTCTTGATGTCCAGCAGCTAAGCCCTCTAACTTACCAGTTTCTAGCCCCTCTAAATGCCCGGCTTGTTTACCTTCATTAAAGCCATCTTCATAGGCCGATTGTCGAATAGCTTCGATATCATCAAGTGTTAAAGGAGTTGGTTCCTCCTCCATTTCAACTTCTTCTGTTGGTTCTTTACGACTGTTATACCACGTTGCTGGTTTGCCAAAAATAGTATTATCTTTATCTACCGTAGCTTCATCTTCGGTTAACTTTGGAATCGACCAATTTTTAAAGTCATCTTTATTTTCTGTCATTAACCCTCAACCCTTCACGAAACGATTATAAGAACTCATCACCACCACCACCGCCAAGCATAATCTCACCAGCATCAGATAGACGACGTGCAATAGTTAGTATCTCTTTCTGGGCAGCTTCCACTTCACTAATACGGATTGGGCCCATCGCTTCTAAATCATCTTCTAGCATTTCTGCTGCACGTTTAGACATGTTTTTCAGTATTTTCTCTTTTAGCTGATCATCAGCACCTTTTAATGCACGCTGAAGTTGTTCACCTGGGACTTCTCGTAAGAGCGCTTGTGTACCACGATCATCAAGGTCAATAAGGTTATCAAAGACAAACATAAGGTCCTGAATTTGCTGGCTCATATCTTCATCTGTTTCACGTAAAGAATCCATTAATGGGCCTTCGATACCAGTATCCAAATAGTTCATAATATCAGCGGCTGCTTTAGTACCACCCATTTTAGCAGCTTGCGCACCAGCTTGACCGGCAAACTGTTTCTCCATGATCTCATTTAATTCTTGTAATGCGGCTGGTTGCACCTCTTCTAAGTCAGCAATACGCATCATTAAGTCTAGGCGTATTTTCTCTGGAAATTGAGTAATGATTTCAGCCGATTGTTCGGGCTCTAGATATGAAAGTACAATAGTTTGTATTTGTGGATGCTCATTTTGAATGATTGATGCAACCTGACGTGCATCCATCCATTTTAATGAATCAAGGCCTTTTGAGCCACTGCCGAGGATAATTTGATCCACCAGATTACCCGCTTTATCTTCACCTAATGCTTCGATTAAAGAAGCGCGTACAAAGTCTTCGCTGTCGAGACCGATGTTACTGTATTTTTGAATATCTTCAATAAAAGCACGATGTACACTAGACACTTTACTCTGTGATGAATCCTTTAACGCGGCCATCTCCATACCTAATTTTTGTACCTGCTTAGGCTCTAAATTACGGAATATTTGGGCAGCGTCTTCAGGTGTTAAACTAAGCATTAATAATGCACACTTTTCTACACCGGTCAGATCACTCACATTAAACTCTTTATCACCACCTGCCTCTTTTTTATCAGCAGATTCGTTTGCATTATCCTTCATCGACAGCTAACCACTCTTTAATTACTTGTGCAGATAAACCAGGCTCGTTGGCAACAAGTGCACGAACCGCTTTAAGAAGATCTTCATCTTTGTGTAAATCAGGGAGTTTAATCACGCCATTACTCATACCAAACTCTACACCCGCTTCTTCATCTTCATTTAATAGTTGTAAATTGTCGCCTCCCATTGAACCAATCGCGCCTCCAAGATCATAATCATCGGCCTGCTCAATGGTTTCAGGATAAAGCAGTTTTTTCATAATCGGACGTACAATTAACAGTAACGTTAACAATATGATGATCATACTGCCACCAAAACGTACGTAACCTTCAAACGCTTCGGTTTTCCAGAATTCCTCTTCTGGGATAGCTTCTAAATCTGGACGGTTAAACTTAACGGAAGCGATCTCTAAAATATCACCACGAGCAGTACTGATGCCTAAGCCCCCCATCAACAAACGACGGATGTTTTCTATCTCTTCATCACTGCGCGGTTCATAAGAAACCTCACCAGCTTCGTTAGTAACTGCTGCATAGTCAAGCGCCACCGAAACTGCTAAACGTTCAACTTTACCTACTTTATGTTTGGTGTGCTTAACGGTGGTATCTACTTCGTAATTTCGCGTTGACTCATTATGTGAATTACCATCACTGCCACCAGCAATGTTATTATTCTCTTGAAGCTCTTCAGGAACAGCACCATTAGCTGGCGGTTGATTAGTCAGGGCCCCAGGAACATTACCAATAGTAGAGCTAGAAGATTTTGTTTCCACTAACATTTCACTTCGTACAGCTTGATTGGCAGGGTTATAACTTTTTGTTGTTTCTTCAACGACTGTGAAGTCCATCGCGAGATCGACCTCTGATGTGTAATTAGCTAACCCCAATACTGGGATTAAAATAGCATCTACTTTAGATTTATATTCCTCTTCCCGCTCTTGTTCTAAGGCAAACTCTTTGCTCGATTGTGCCGATAAACCACTTTTACTACCAGAATGTAATAGGCGACCACGTTGGTCGCTGACAGTCACACTAGTAGGAGATAAGCCTTGCACGGCTGATGCAACAATATCAACAATTGAATCAATTTCTTGTGGAGATAAACTGTATGATCGTGATGATGTAACGACAACAGTTGCACTGGCTTGGCGTTCTTTACGTGCAAAAACGCTCTGTTTAGGGATAGCGAGTAAAACCTGTGCTTTGGTTACATTTTGCATCGCTTGAATAGCGAGGGAGAGTTGACGTTCGCGACTTAACTTTAAACGTTCCTGCTCAACACGCTGACTTACACCAAAGCCCATATCTTGCAGTAAAATATCATCACCATTTTCGGTATTATCATTATCAAGACCGGCACGCGTCATCAATAATTTTATTTTTTGATACTCAGTGGTAACAACAAGAATTGAGTTACCTTCTATTTTATATTGGATTTTTTGTTTATCGAGAAAATCTAGTGTGCTAATCAACTCATCCGTTTTATAGCTACCTAACGGTCGATAATCAGCCTCTTTACCCCAAGACCATAAAATGACCACTATCGCAAGCACAATCAATAAACCAATGATCATGCTAATTTGACGCAATACATCAACATTTGAAAAGAATGAGGCAATTGCACCTTTTTCTGGCTCAGCGCTCGACTCCTCGCCACCAGCAATGCCATTATCTTCAAGTAACATATCTGGATTATTTGATTCAGCCACTATTTCTTCCCTAATTCATCATTACGTATAACCTAAACAGGCATACTCATCACTTCTTTGTACGCTTCAACCATTTTGTTACGTACTTGTACTGTTGCTTCAAAAGCAAGGCTCGATTTATTAGCCGCAATCATCACTTCGCCAAGGCTCACCTGCTCATCGCCCATCTCAAAACGATTACGAAGCTCACCAGTTTCTTTCTGTAAACCATTGACGTTATCAATCGCTTGTTTAAGCATTTGCGAGAAGTCTGGTGCACTAGAGCTGACTGATTGGCCTGTTACTTCACTTAAGCCTTTACTTTGTAAGCCCTGTAAGGGTAGATCATTAAATAAAGCTGATGTATTAAGATTCATAATATTTATCTCTTTTTTGACACATATATTGTAATAAGCATTTTTTATGCCAAAAAAAGCGCCAACTAAGTGGCGCTTTTTTATTTTTTCCAATCTAGAGCTAAAGATAGCGTTTTAATACAAGCCGTTTATTGTAATTTTTCTAGCTCTTTATCTAGCTGCTCTTCAGCACGTTGCGCTTTAAACTCCGCATACAATACATCTTTTTGATCAGCATTCATTGGACGCTCAGCTTGGTCAACTAAAGCGTCAAAAATATCTTTTGTCCCCTGTTGCCCTATTGCGACTAATACACAGAGATTATCTTTGCCTGCGATTTTGGCAATATCTGTTTTAATTGGATTAGTACCGACAAGTGTTTGCTGCGTCACCTGCTTAGAAACACTAGAGAATGTAGAGCCCGACTCAACGCCTGATGCTACTTCCACTTTATCTCGGTAGCTTTTATCCATTGCACTCACACGGGTTTCGATACGCTGTGCAAGTGAAGTGCGCGCATTAGCTAGCGCTTGCTGTTTATCGATGGACATATTACCCGAGAATAAAACACACTCCGAGACTGCGATACCATCTTCAACCTGTGGGTTTAAGATCCAGCTTGGAATATCGCCAACGGATGTTGTTTCAACCGGAGTGGATGAACAAGCGGCAAGAAAAACAACACTTGATAAACTTAATAATTTTAACGACATAACATTCCCTTTCACCTTTACATTATTGAAAATACAGATCATGATTTCTTTTCACATATTATAGCAACCAATAAAGTGATAATAGCAACGATTGCCTTTAAAAGAATAAAAGCTGAGTGATAGAAAAGAAAAAAGGCTCTATCAAATAATTTGATAGAGCCTTTTAAGTACGGGGTTCTTTAAGATTAATCGATATTAATCTTTAAATTCTGGATAAGCTTCGATACCACAGTCATGTAAATCCATTCCTGTTTCTTCTTCTTCAGCAGTAACACGAATACCCATTGTTACTTTGATTATGCTCCAAACAATCCAAGATGTTGCAAACACAAAGCCAAAGATAACTGCTGCACCATATAGCTGCGCACCAATCGTAGCGCCTTCATTTGAAAGAGGAACAACTATCAAACCAAATAAACCACATACACCGTGTACCGATAATGCACCTACTGGATCATCAAGCTTTAATTTATCGAAAGTGATAATACTATAAACAACAATTACACCTGCAACTGCACCAATACCAGCAGCAAATAGCGGTGAAGGAGAAAGAGGATCAGCAGTAATCGCAACTAAACCAGCTAATGCTCCATTTAAAATCATAGTTAAATCAGCTTTACCCCATTTAAGTTTGCTCACAAGTAGTGCTGCAATTGCACCTGTTGCAGCTGAGGCATTTGTATTTACAAAGATAAGAGCAACCGCACTTGCATTTTCTGCGTCAGAGATAAGAAGTTGAGATCCACCGTTAAAGCCAAACCATCCCATCCACAAAATAAATGTACCTAATGTTGCAAGTGGCATGTTTGAACCTGGAATAGGATGCACGCTTCCATCTTTACCATATTTACCTTTACGTGCCCCAAGTAACATAACAGCAGCCAGTGCCGCAGCTGCACCTGCCATATGAACAATACCTGAGCCAGCAAAATCAGAGAAACCAGCTTCACTTAAGAAACCACCGCCCCATGACCAGTAACCTTGCATTGGATAGATAAATGCAGTTAGGAACACAGTGAAGATTAGGAAAGACCATAACTTCATACGTTCAGCAACCGCACCCGATACAATTGACATTGCCGTCGCAACAAATACCACTTGGAAGAAGAAATCTGATTCTAATGCATGATCAGCTCCTGCTGCCTGTGTGCCGATTAATGCACCAAAGCTCGGTAGCCAGCCACCAGCAACATTATCAACATACATAATGTTATAACCAACCCATAAAAACATCGTACAAGCGATAGCATATAGGACGATATTTTTCGTTAAAATTTCAGTGGTATTTTTAGAGCGAACAAGTCCAGCTTCTAGCATCGCAAAACCTGCAGCCATCCACATAACGAGGACACCTGACATTAAAAAGTAGAAGGTATCTAGGGCGAACCTTAATTCTGTTACTGTGTTTTCCATAATATATTCCTTTTTTAAAATTTCTTACTGAAGAGGACTAAAGCGCTTCTTCGTCTAGTTCACCAGTACGGATACGTACTACTTGCTCAAGTGGCTGAATGAAAATTTTACCGTCACCTACTTTGCCCGTGTTTGCAGCTTGCGTGATCGCTTCTACCAAACGATCAACGTCTTCTTCTTTTACTGCAATCTCAAGTTTTACTTTTGGTAAAAAGTCAACTTGATACTCTGCACCACGATAAAGTTCAGTGTGACCCTTTTGACGACCAAAGCCTTTCACTTCAGAAGCAGTGACACCAGCGATGCCTGCATCCATGATTGCTTCACGCACTTCATCTAATTTGAATGGTTTAATTATTGCGGTTAACATTTTCATTAAAACGTCCTTCTTTTATATATTGGGTTGTTATGTAAGCCTTGTAGTAGATATATAACAAGTAGCGTGCCAAAAAAATAAGATCAATTAAAACAACTAGTTAAACTATTCCTTTGTTTTGAAAAACAAAAACAGCACCATATTGGTGCAATTAATAGCAATAAGGTGCACACAAATAGAGCTTAATGAACTTTTATTACTAAGAAGTGACTAAAGAATTTAATTTCCATCGCGCGCCTAGCACGTTATAGTGCGTACTGTTTTTTTATTTCATTAATACAAAGGTAATATAGATGAAAAAAATAGGCCTATTGCTTATCACTTTCGCACTCAGCTTTAACGTTTTCGCAACGCCACGCGTTATCCCTAATGCACCATCAATCGCAGCCAAAGGTTACCTACTTGTTGACTTTGATTCTGGCAAAGTACTTTCAGAAAATAACAGTGAGAAAATGCTTGCACCGGCGAGTCTCACGAAGATGATGACCAGCTATATCATTGGTCAAGAGATCAAACAGGGAAACCTAAACCTTGAAGATAAAGTAAAAATTTCTGAGAAGGCGTGGTCCAAAAACTTCCCTGATTCTTCGAAAATGTTTATTGAAGTGGGTAAAGAGGTGACTGTAGCGGATCTAAATCGTGGCATTATCATTCAATCGGGAAATGATGCCTGTGTTGCGATGGCAGAGCATATCGCAGGCAGTGAAAGCGCCTTTGCAGACTTAATGAATTCATGGGCAGTACAATTAGGTATGAACAATACCCATTTTGTTAATAGCCACGGTTTACACTCTGAAGAACATTATACAACACCAACAGATATGGCAATTTTAGCGAAAGCATTAATTGCAGACGTGCCTGAAGAGTATCGCATTTACAGTGAAAAATCGTTCAAATTTAACGGTATCGTTCAATATAACCGTAATGGCTTATTATGGGATAAAAGCCTAAATGTAGATGGCATTAAAACCGGTCACACAAGTGCTGCCGGCTTTAGCTTAGTATCTTCAGCGACAAAAGATGGTATGCGCTTGATCAGTGTTGTAATGGGCACTAAATCTGATTCTGCACGTAAAGTTGAGAGTAAAAAATTACTTAACTGGGGCTTCCGTTTCTTTGAAACAATGACACCCTATAAAGCAGGTGAGCAGCTAGCCACTGAGCGAATTTGGATGGGCTCTCAAGAGATGATTCGTTTAGGTGTCGCTGTTGATACCCCAATTACTTTACCGCGTGGTCAAGCTAAAAACTTACAAGCGGATTTTGTTATTAACGAAGAGCTACGTGCGCCAATTCAAAAGGGTGATGTTGTTGGTCAAGTGAATTACTCTTTTGCAGATGAAAGCATTGCAAGTTACGATCTCATTGCGCTAGAAACAGTTGAAGAGGGAGGCTTATTTAGTCGTTTAATGGATTACATAAAATTACTGTTTATCGGTTGGTTTGGCTAAATTAATCCCCATATAGTCATAATTGCAAAATGAGGCTTTCGCCTCATTTTTATTTTTTTGTTGTTGGAGTTGCTAAATGGCACTGAATACTCATTTTGATGAACTATTAGAGTTCCCCTGTGTTTTTGCATTTAAAGTGATGGGAGTTGCTGGCCCTGAGTTAATGGCAGAGGTGATAGGTGTTATTCAAAAACACGCGCCAGGTGATTACGCACCTACCGTAAAACCAAGCTCAAAAGGAACCTATCACTCACTTAGTGTGCCGGTTACCGTCAAATCAAAAGCGCATATTGAGACGATTTATACAGAGCTTAATAAACTTGAATCAGTTCGTTATATTCTATAAGACGATCAATGACTGAATTATCCAAACAACTCACACTACGTTATTTAGGAAGCCAGCCCTACCTTGAAACGTGGCAAGCGATGAGTGACTTTACCAACCTTCGTGACGAGCTTAGTCGCGATGAAATATGGGTCGTTGAGCATCCTGCTGTATTTACCCAAGGAAGCGCAGGTAAAGCCGAACACCTATTGCAGCAAAGCGATATCCCCGTAGTCAAAAGTGATAGAGGTGGACAAATCACCTATCATGGCCCCGGACAATTAATTGTTTATCTATTAATTGATATCCGCCGTAAAGCCTTTAATGTGCGAAGCTTAGTAACGATGATTGAACAAAGTATTATTACCCTACTTAATGATCACCAAGTGCAAGCTATTGCAAAACCTGATGCGCCAGGTGTCTATGTTAATGGAAAAAAAATTGCTTCTTTGGGGTTGAAAATACGTCGAGGTTGCTCGTTCCATGGGTTAGCATTAAACGTTGATATGGATCTTTCTCCCTTTTTACAAATTAACCCCTGTGGCTATGCAGGTCTTGAAATGACACAATGCAAACAGGAAGGGATCACCTTAGGCGTCAGCGAGCTTGCCCCATTGTTAATAGAAAAAATGAATCAACAATTACAATATTCACAAATAGAGAGTGTTTTTCATGAGTAATAAACCGAGCCAGCTCACTGCAGGTAAAAAACTACGCGATGCCGATAAACTTTCTCACATCCCGATTAAAGTTATTCCATCCGATAAAAGCACTGTATTAAAAAAGCCAGCATGGATGAAAATAAAATTAAAGTCTGACAACACCCGTGTGACTGAAATTAAACAAGCATTACGAAAAAACAAACTACACTCAGTTTGTGAAGAAGCATCCTGTCCAAATTTAAATGAATGCTTTAACCATGGTACCGCGACATTTATGATTTTAGGCGAAATCTGTACACGCCGTTGCCCATTTTGCGATGTTGGACATGGTAAACCACTAGCGGTTGATACCGAAGAGCCAAAGAAGCTAGCTGAAACCATTAAAGATATGAAGCTTAAGTATGTGGTCATCACCTCGGTTGACAGGGATGATCTGCGCGATGGTGGAGCACAACATTTTGCTGATTGTATTCGTGAAATTAGACTATTAAGTCCGAATATAAAAATTGAAATATTAGTGCCAGATTTCAGAGGACGTATGGATAGAGCGCTAGCATGCTTTGAAAAAGATGTACCAGATGTATTTAACCATAACCTTGAAACGGCTCCTCACTTATACAAGCAAGTGCGTCCAGGTGCTGACTACAAATGGTCTTTACAACTGCTTAAAAAATTCAAAGAGCAACACCCAGAAGTACCGACTAAATCCGGTCTAATGATGGGGCTTGGTGAAACTAATGAACAAATTGAGCAAGTTTTAGTAGATTTACATGCTCATGGCGTAACAATGTTAACACTAGGTCAATATTTACAACCTAGCCTTAACCATTTAGCAGTAGAGCGTTACGTACCACCCGCAGAGTTTGATGAATTAGGACTAAAAGCAAGAGCATTAGGCTTTGAGCATGCGGCATGTGGGCCACTGGTACGCTCTTCATACCATGCCGACTTGCAAGCTTCTGGTAAGGAAGTGAAATAAAAAGTCGATCAGGCAGGAACAGCTATACTTTCCTGCCTTCCTTGTCAGCTTCAAGCATTCAAGCAAACATTACTTCTTTAGCGCCTTGTCTCTTTCTTCCTACCTTGTAGTGATAAATACTTACCAATTTTTACCCAATGAAAAAAACACGCTTATTTCATCTTCATCGTAATAACCAAAACTAGTGGCATAACCGACGCCAATAACTGCAGGGCCAAAGCTAGTATCTGTCCCTAAATAAAGACTAGCAGAGGTAACCACTTCATCTAAACTCACCGACTCTTCTAATTGCCACACATTACCCATTTCCAAGCTACTTCCAAGATAAAGCGGTAAGCCGGTATCTCCCGGAATTTCTCTGCCTAAGTCATACTGATAAACAATCGCACCGAATACTTTATGGGCGCCAAGTAGCGCATCTTTTTGATAGCCAGAGAGGTTTAAAAAACCACCTAATTCAGAAAAATGAATAGAAAACTCATTATCAGTCAAAACACTTGCAAGAGAAGCGATACCGACAAAGGTATGATGCCCAATCCCGAGAGCACCACGCCAATCAAGCTCAACTTGCAACGATAAATTTTCTGGATATGGGTATTGATTATGAAAGTAATCATCTTTACGGAAGTACAAGTCTAGGGTTACTTTATTTCCCTTCGTCGGAAAATTAATACTGTTTAACGTGTCATAACCTAATGTTAAATAAGCACCTAGAGAATCATAGTTCAGGTCATCGTAATCATCATGTTCAAAATGCATCGTACCAGCTTCAGCAACAAACCCGAGCTCAGCAACACCATAATCACTGAAATAAGCACCTAATCCTAATCGCAACTCTGCAAACCTATTACGCAATTCAGGCCTTAAAAACTCTTCATTAAAATTATTTTCTGCGAACTTTTCTTGCTTGAATTGTAATCGATTACGAGAAAAAAAGGTTTGCTGTTGGTTTAACGGTTGATAGAACTCAGTAGCAATTTCACTTTCCCAGCCAATTGAAAGTTCATTTTTCCATTGTCCTCCATTATCAGTAATATCAGTTAACAAGTAAGCTACGTCGATTGAAAACATAGAGATATTAGAAAAATCGCTCTGCCAATCAAAACCAAACTTCAAATAATTAGGCCCCCATGACTTAGCTTTAGTTGTCACGACAATGGTTCGCCCAGCTTGTGAGTCAATTAACTCAGCATTAACATATTCAAAACGATCTAATGCATAAATTCGATTTAGCGCTTCATCGAGAGCCTCTTTAGTGACCACATCACCAATTTTAATTGATAGATGTTTTTTAATGATCGCAAGATCAACTTTAGATTGATTATCAAATTCAATAGCAATAATCGGTTGAAATATAGGTTGAGTCCATTGACTATTTTTCTGTTTTATAGCAAAACGATATTGTTCAAACTCTTTGTCAGTGACAGCAAGTACCTTTAAACGACCAAGGCTTTCACGCGTTGCAATTTCACCTTTTTCTAACGCCACATCTAAAATCGAAAAGTCAGTGGTGCTGAGTTCCTTAATATCCGGACGAATTAAGATATCTTTTGGCTCAAGTAAGGTTTTTTGATTATTTGTCGTAGTGATGGTTAATATATTAGACAGCTGACTCAATACATCAACGGTGCTGTTTATTTGATTTTTATCGAGTAATGGAGAGCCAATATCGACGGCAATAATCACATCGGCGCCCATCGCTCTAGCGACATCAACTGGCATATTATTAACAATTCCGCCATCAACTAATAACTTGCCATCAATCTCAATCGGCTCTAGTGCACCTGGAACCGTTGATGAGGCTTTCATCGCTTGAGTAATACTACCTTTATCAAGTACGACTGCTTTAGAGCTACTAATATCTGTTGCAACAGCGCGGTAGGGAATAGCTAAATCATCAAAGCTTTCAAATAAGCCAACCGAATCTGTGGAAAGTTTTAACAGCTGTAGTGCAGACTGTCCAAGTAATAAACCTGAAGGCATTTTGAGGGTGTTATCGCTGTAGCCCAAACGAAGTGTAATATTATATTTATCGCGTAACTGTTTATCTTCATAGAGTAAGTTTTCACGAGGAATAAAGTCAGAATAGCCTTTATCCCAATTAGTATTGAACATAATAGTTTCAATTTGAGCAGGGCTATAACCTAATGCGTACCATCCACCTATATAGGATCCAATACTGGTTCCGACTATATAATCTATCGGTATATTGTTAGCCTCTAGCACTTTTAAAACGCCAATATGAGCCGCGCCTTTAGCTCCGCCTCCACTAAGTACCAAGCCAACTTTAGGCCTTGCTAAGGCGTTAATTGAAAAAAAGCAGGAAATAATAAAACAGGCCAGTACGGCGCTACGTACCATAATATTAGCCACCTTTCATTGCACCCATCATGTCCCACATCGGAGTAAAGATCCCCAATGCTAAAATAAGCACCATACCGGCAACAAAGGAGATCAAAATCGGTTCAATTTTGGCAGTCATATTCTTAAGCTCATAATCTACTTCACGCTCATAAAAGTCAGCAGCCTCATTAAGTAACTCATCGACTTGCCCCGTCTCTTCACCTACCGCAATCATCTGTAAAACTAACGGTGTAAATAAACCTGCAGCAGATGCAGTTCGTAACAAAGGCTCACCAGATTCAATACCACTTCTCATTGCTAAGATTTTGTTTTGTAAGTAGTTATTATCAACTGCATAGGCAATCAAGTAAAGCGCATTATTCAGCGGTACTCCGGCACTCAACATCATCGAAAAACTACGTGAAAAACGAGCAAGAAGAGATCGTTCGATAACACTCCCCACCACTGGAATTTTTAACTTCCATTTATCCCATAAATAGGCGCCTTTCGAACTGTTAAGCCAAAACTTAACGCCTACTATTGTCATCACTAAGCTACCTAGCATGAAGTGCCAATAATTAACAAAAAAGGAGGATGTCCCAAGTAAAACTTGCGTTGTCCAAGGGAGCTCTGCATGAAATTTAGCAAACATATTGGCAAAGGTTGGAATCACATAAATATTCAAAATGACCATTGCAATAGCGAGCGCTATCAGTACAAATGTTGGATAACGCATCGCGCTTTTCACACGTTTACGAGTTTCTATTTCTTGCTCTAAGTACTCGGCGAGCTGTAAGAAGATACGATCTAATTGCCCCGTATTTTCACCCACTTGTACCAAAGAAACGTATAACTGCGAGAATGCACGCGGGTGAGCAGCCATGGCTACAGAAAGTGAATACCCATTGCGCATCCTTGCTAACACATCCTGTAGAGATTCAGCTAAAAGCTTTGAATGGGTAGACTCTGCTAAGCCATTAATCGCCCTTAAAATGGGAATACCAGCTTTAGTTAAGGAGTATATTTGACGGGTAAATACAATTAAATCAGTCGGTTTAACTTTAGCTGCAAATACAGCGCTGAAATCGAGTCCTTCTCCTCCCGCTTTTTTCTCTTTGACTGAACTGGGCAAAATACCTTTTTGCATTATTTGATCCGCAGCGGTATCCATAGAGTTTGCCTCTATTTCACCTTTTACCGAGCTCCCCTGCGCATCACGCCCAACATATTTATAAATAGCCATTAGTTAGGGTAATCTTTTGTTTGGTCATCACGTGGGGCGAGGGTTAGTTCATTCTCAAAAGGTTCGTTTTTGGGATCATTAGATGCAGAAGAGGCTGAAGTGACTTTTTCGAAGCGATCTACTAGTTTAAACACTTCTTCCAACGACGTTATACCCTGCTTAGCATAATCAAGTGCAGCAATTGCTAAGGGTTGAAAATAGGTTGAGTTTTTAGCTGCAATGGAAAACGCTTCAGTATCATCTAAGCGTAACGCCGAGACCATTGCATTGTCTAATTCAAGTAACTCAAACACGCCGATACGTCCACGATAGCCAGTAAATTGGCATCGCTGACATCCAGGCGCTGAATAGAAAGGCGTTTGAGTTAGTGGTTCACCGGTTAATTGCTCTAATAAAACTTGTTGTTCAAAAGGCGGTTCATGGCTAGTTTTACAGTTTTCACAAAGACGCCTAATAAGGCGTTGTGCGACGACTGCACGTAATGCACTTGCCACTAAATAGCCAGGAGCCCCCATATCCAAGAGACGTAATGTACTACTAATCGCATCATTAGTATGTAAGGTTGATAACACTAAATGCCCAGTTAATGCGCCGCGTAGGCCTATCTCCATGGTTTCATTATCACGCATCTCACCAACTAATAATATATCTGGATCTTGTCGTAATGCAGTACGTAATACAGTCGAAAAATCTAACCCTATTTTACTATTTACTTGCACTTGATTCACACGCGGTAAGCGGTATTCGACAGGGTCTTCTACGGTAATAATTTTGCTACCTGGCGCATTTAGGATATTTAAAGCGGAATAAAGTGTCGTCGTTTTACCACTCCCCGTTGGGCCGGTAACCAAAATCAAGCCATTAGGGCGTTTTAGTTGTAACTCCAAACGCTCTTGTAAATTCTCAGGAATACCTATTTCATCAAAGGAGAGTACACCAGCAGACTGATCAAGCAGACGCATAACCACTGATTCGCCTTCTTGAATTGGCATGGTCGATACACGAATATCGATGCTTTTACCTTTAACATTAATGTTAAAGCGCCCATCTTGTGGCATCCTTTTTTCAGAAATATCTAACTGAGACATTAACTTTAAGCGCAATACTAAGGCACTCGCAATACCACTTTCGGGTAACAAAGTTTCTTGCAACACACCATCAACACGTTGTCGTATTCGTAATACTTTTTCATCAGGCTCTATATGAATATCAGACGCGCCCACTTGCACAGCATCTTCAAACAACGATTGTAATAATTTAACAACCGTTGCATCTGAGCCCTCTCCACCTAAATCTAACCCGCTGACATCAAAAGCAGAAGTTTCGCCATGTTCTTCGCTCAGTTTTACAGCAAAAGAAGCAATCTCTTTAGTACGGCGATAAACTCGATCAAAGGACTCGATTAACTGGTCTTCTCGCGCTAACATCAGCTCAAAAGTACGGCCTTTTAGAAGAGTAGACAGTACATCAAGGCTATGCAGATCAGCGGGATCAGATACCACCAGCGTCACTACTTCGCCATTATCATGAATGGCTAAGGCACGAAGACGTCGTGCATGGACCTCAGGAATCAGTTGTACTGCATTAGGATCAATTTTTACTTTGAGCAAGTCAACAATGTCAATATTAAGCTGGCGAGATAAAAAAGTGAGAATTTGATCTTCACTGATATAGCCTAAGTGAATCAAAGTCGCTCCGAGTTTCAACCCAAGATTTCGCTGCTCTTTTAATGCATTGCCAAGCTGTGCTTCAGTAACCAGTTGCTCCTCGACGAGCAGATCACCTAAGCGTTTTTTAAGTTGTGGCTTCATAGGCTTCCTTTACTGACTTGCTAAATAGGTTAAGCGCTGATTAATATATTGTTTAGCCTTACTAGAGAGATCAATCTGCAATAGTGCTTTTTGGTAATTAGCAATAGCAGCTGTTTGTTTGCCCTGCTTATCTTGCGCTATCGCTAAAGACATGATCCAGCGACCATTATTAGGTCGTTGACTTATAAGCCCTTTATACAAGGTTTCTGCTAGTTCATAATTTTTAAATTTTTGCGCTAAAATTGCATAGCTCACATGGTAATCAAGGTTACCTTGAACCTCAGGAGGCGATTGCTGCAGATACAAAAATGCTTTCTGTTGGTCGCCATTTTTTAGCGCAATTCGCGATAACATAAGGTTAAAATCTGCATGCTCAGGAAACTCGCGAGCGCCTCTTTTTAATAGATTTTTTGCTTGCTCTTGCTCGCCAATACCATAGTAGTAAAGAGCCAATGATTGACGTATATCGTGAAGATTAGGTTGAACATTTAAGGCTTTATGTTTTTCCTGAGCAGCTAATTGCGTATCCCCAACCGAGAGTGCCTTTTCTGCACTTTTTAAGTGGATATCTGCTAACTCTTCTGCTGTTAACTTTGATTTAGTGATTTTCAAGTGTGAACCTGTTTTTACAGAAACAGGGACAATTTCTTGTTGAGGCATTGTCGTGACGACGGGCGTCGGTTGTATTGGGATAGGAGTCGAAGTAACACTGACCTTACTGATTTTTTTAATTGGTATCGCCGTAGCAGTCACTTTAGGCAGAGATTGTTGCACAATGACAGGCTTCATTGCAGGTTGTACCGTAACTTCAATGACCGGTGTTGGGGAAAATGTGATTATAGCTGCGCTTGACGTTTCTGAAACAGCTTGAACATTTGACTCAAGTAACACATTTACTTTTTCTGAGGTTGCTTCAGGATGCTTACTTTTATCATAAACAAGATACGATAGCCCTATCGAAGATGCTAATAATAAGCTTATTAATACAAATAGCAGCACCCTTTTTTTCTGTTTTTTAGGTGGCATTGATAACAGCATGGGTGAAGTATCTTGGTTTTCTTTCAGCCCTTGATGCATTTTATTAATGATGCTCATAACAACCCTTTCCACCATAATAATAGCGCTACATTAAGCACAACAAATAGTCCGACTAAAGCCCACAATATAGTGCTTGATTGCAAAGCATATGCATCTTCTGTATCAGCCACTGCTTCTTTAACTAATTTATTGGTAATTTTATAATGTTGTTGACCATAGCTTAGGATTAAGACTTTATGGGCCAGCACATTAATCAAACGCGGAATCCCACGACTAGCTTGACTTATTTTACGGCAGACGCTGCGATTAAAAAGCCTTGCACCTCGATAACCTGCTTGTTGTAAACGAGTAGCAATATAATGCTCAATCTCATCTTCTGAAAGAGCACGTAACTGATATGAAAAGGTAATACGCTGACGTAACTGCCGTAGTTTGGTGTCTTCAAGGCGTATATCAAGCTCTGGCTGTCCAAATAATACAACCTGTAATAATTTATCACTGTCACTTTCAAGATTAGAAAATAAACGCAAGGCTTCTAAGGTCGCATCCGGTAAAGCTTGCGCTTCATCGACTAAGACCAAAACCTTTATCCCCTGCTCTCGCATCGATAACAATTGTGTTTTAATACGCTCGGTCAGTAGGAATTGTTCATCAGATTCAGATTTTTCAATACCAATTTTATTCGCAATGAGGCAACGTAACTCATGTGCACTTAAATACGCATTATCGATATTACAAATATGATATTCGTCTGCTAACTCCTGCTGTAGCTTATTACACAACAGTGTTTTCCCAGTGCCCACTTCACCCGTTATTTTAAGAATGCTTTCACCAAACGACAGCGCAGTGGTGATCACCTCTAATGCCTCTTTATGAGGAGTGAAATCAATATAAAAATGTGGATCTGCTGTTAATGAAAACGGTGCTTTTTCTAGCCCAAAATGCTGTAAATAGATCATTTAGATGGATACCATTTTTCAATAAGATCCGAAGACTTCTGTATCTCTTGCTTCCAAGTATTTTTCTTAACCACCTGTGGCTTAACCAGAATGACCAATTCTGTTTTGTTATTCACTTTTTGCCTGTTAGTAAAAAACTCGCCTAACCATGGAATATCACCAATAAAGGGCACTTTAGAAACTAAATCTTTTTCAATCGTTTTCATCAATCCACCAATTACGATCACTTCACCCGAGTTCGCTTTCACTACGGTATCAGATTCTCTAACATCGCTTTTAGCAACAGGAATAACAAGATCAGCACTTGCATCAGCTCCAAAACTGATGGTTTTTGTCTGCTCTTCAATATCAATAATGGCAGGGTGAATATGTAATAACACACTATCATCATCATTAATTTTAGGGGTTACATCAACCGATATACCGGAGAAGAAAGGGGTGAGCTCGACACTTGGGTTAACTGAGTCGATACCACTGACCGTCGTAGTAGAAATATCCGTCACAAAGTACTCATCACCGCCGACTTTAATAATTGCTTTTTGATTATTCATTGCCGTTATGCGTGGTTTCGAAAGAACATTGACATCCCCTTGCGTTGATAGCAATGAAACCACTGCACTGAATGAACCATTAGAAATGGTTAATGCTCCACCGCCACCAATGGTATTTTTAATCACATTATCAGCAACTTTAGCTACACTATCAAAAAGTACATCGGTCGTCCCGATCGTATCCCCTGCGTTAGTCCAGCTGACACCCTGTTGATACTCATCACTTAAAACGACTTCAATAAGTTGCATCTCTAAAATAACTTGGCGTGTTAAATGGTCAGTTTCTTTTTCTAAAAAGTCACGCACCGAACGAATTTCATTTGGATATGCACGAATTGTGATCACCCCAGACATAGGGCTAACGATTACATCTCGTCCTTCCTTATTTTCTAATAACGAGTTAATTTTATACTCTAAATAAGCCCAGTAATTGGTACTGGTTATCGTTGTAATTTTAGTTCCGTCTTGAAGGCCGTTAGATGAAAATTGTCCACTAAACTCGTTATCTTTGGCATCATCTGCACGATTGCTACTATTCGAATTGCTTGAGTTGCTTGAACTTGAGCCACTTGAACTATCGTCATCATCGTCATCATCGTCATCATCGTCACTCAAATTACCCGCTAACACCGTGGTGCGGGAGCCCCCCATACGATTCATAAAAAGGTAATCTAAGGTAAAACTCGCAATTCGCATACCTGCAGGATAGATATGGTACACACGCCCTCTGAGTTTAATTTCATAACCATACATATCTTCAATTACACGGATAGCTTCCGCTAACGTTACTTGTTTTAACACCAGCGTGATTTCACCCGTCACATCTGGGTGAATAGCAACACTATAATCTGAGTCATTAATTAGCGAAGCGAAAAAGATGCGTGCATCTGCATCACGAGCAGAGATATCAATACGACGCTCTTCAGGTGCAATTCGTTGCGTTTGCTCATCAAGGTCAGCATAAAGCTCATCTTCAATTTCAGAGGGTAAAATTAGCTCCGATATAAGTTGCTCATCCGGAGTTTGTAGCACCTCTTTTTGTGCTGCAGCATCATTTTTTTTGGTAATTTGACACGCTGTTAACAGTAAAATACAACAGCTAATAGATATAATTTTTTTCATTTTTTATTTTCCATAATGCATCGCGCTTTAATGAGTAAATTGTTCATTAAATGAATATAACGTTAATTTATATGACTTATTTTGGTATTCAAGTAACACTTTTTCGGCATCGATAGCAATAATTTTATACCCTGCAACGTATTGCCCTTTCTGATATAACTTATTATTCATTATTGCTTGTGGGTGTCCCGATTTCACAACTAAGCTTTGTAAACGCGGTAAAGGAGCACGGTAAGCTTTGGTGACTTTCTTTGCTTGAAAGTTCAAAGGTGCAGTCGGATCGACTAAGAGCGCACTTTGCGCAAATAGGTTTGAACTGATTAAAAGACTAAGAAATATAATTTTATCCACTGACTAAGTCCTGTTGGTCGCTTAATGTATAAATTTTAAGTGTCACCTCTGCAAGTGGGTAGTTACTTACTTTATAATTTAGAGAATGCCAATAAAATTTTTCAGGTATAGATTCCACATTCAATAAATATTGATAAATAGCATTGTAGTCACCCTGTAAGGTTATCTGTAATGTATGCTGGTAAAATGGACTTTTATTAACCTCTTCAGTTGCGCCTTTATCTGCATTAAAGACTTTAACAGGTAAAGAGGTTAACGCACTTATCCTGACCCCGGGCGACTTGCTTAACACCTTAGTTAATGCAATTGGCATTTTTTGAGCATGAATAAATTTAACTAATTTCTCGTCAAGCTGTTTGTCAAGCTGTACTAATGTTGCCTGGCTAAAAGCAATCTTATTATTAATCTCTTTAAGCGGATCTTCCTGCAACCGTTTATTAATCATTTCAATTTCATTGTTAATCACTTTCTCAGCTTGCACGCTTTTTTGTAACGTTCTTTGCAATTTAGCCTGTTGTATTGTTGCCGGATCAATGATCCAAAAGTAAGCAATCAAAAAAGTACAGATAATAAGTGCGCTGAACATGGTAAAGCGCTCTCTTAGCGTCATCTGATTAAATAACTTCTCCAGCTTGCTATAACTAAATTTATTCACCTTTTCTTCCTTTTAAATCACTATTACTTAACTGAAAAGAAAAGAATCCTCTGTTCTCTTTTATTGTGATTGCTTTAAAAGCAACACCAGAAAGATCTTTAGTAACTTGCATGTTAGACAGCCAAAGAGGGACAGAGTCACTGTGCTTAGCATCCCCTGAAATATTTAATACTCCTTCAACCATAGAAAACTGATTAATACTTAAATCCGGCATATTGGCATCTGATAACCCACGCATTAAAGCAGAAAAACTGACAATGTCTTCAACATCAATATCAGATAAGGTCGCTAATAAACGCTGCTTAGCAGCCACTTCATTTTGTAATGTACTAAATAGACGTAACTTTTCGTCGGGTGCTCTGCGCTTTTGTAGCTCTATAACTAAGTCAGACAAAACTAATTGCTGATCAGCGATTTTCGATTGCTGTATAACCAGAGAATCATTGAGCGATTTAGTTTGATAAGTACTCATAAAGTAACTGAAGACAGAAAGAGAGACACAGACAATGAAGACAATGACAAATTGTGTAAACGTTGCTTTTTCACGTTTCGGGTAACAGCTTGCCTGATAAAGATTAACCTGTTTTTTCATTATTTTTCGCCCCATGTTAAACCGCCATAGGCGATAATAGAGAGAAAATCATATTGCCCATCTTCACCATAGGGTTGCACATTACGCGCCAAGTAAGCGCCAAGCTTTTCCGAAAGTAGCGCAATATCAGGACAAACCAATGCAAGATAAAGCACACCAATATTATTAATACGTAATTGCGAGCTAATGTAATCTAATACACGCTGAATCTCTAAGCTCAATCCATCTAATAATGCATTTTCAACATCCGCAAGTGGCAGTGCGATTAAGTCATTAAAGCCACGCAAGCGATGAGTGAAATAAAGCTGCCCCTCTTTAACGACGGTTAATACTAATTCGTTATTTTGCTGTGAAAGCAAGATGTTTGCCTCTTCATGGTCACCAAGTAAACGCGTTAAAGCGAGATCTTCAATAGTAATAACGTTGAGCTGACACCCAGTAGCAATGATCATGTCTCGAATCATTAACACGCGTACTTTCGGCACACAAATAACCGTTATTTGCTCTCCTTTACGCTGTTGAAAAGGCATATCAAAGTAATCAACAATCAAATCAAACACACTTTCCGAAACCAGGTCTTTAATACTAAACGGCAAAGAAGCCATTAACTCTGATGCTTCTACTTTCGGTTTTTCGATATCAAAGGTTTGATAAAAATCACGCCCTAATACAACTGAAACAGTACAATCGGACAAATTATGTTCTGTAAATAACGCTGAAACGGCCTCTAACCACTGACCTTCAGAGTTCACTGCTTTTTTGGCGAGCAAAGTAGGCCGACCTTTAAATAGGTGACAAATTGCAATCTGCTTATCACCTAAGTACAGGCTAATCTCTTTTGTTGTTTTTTTACTTAACAATTTTTTAAGCATAATAGCAGTTAAATTCTCTTTGTTTTATTGGTACTTAGTCACAAATAATAGAAGAATAATAAAGGATAAGACGATAAAATCTTATTTTATTTTTTAAATTCATATAGCAACTCTAAAAATGCAACCTAAATCACTTTCGTCTTTGCATGAGCAGTTACAAGCTCTTATCTCTGAATCACCACTTCAGCGAGTCAGTCATCCTCTATTAAGCGCTAGAAATATAAGCTTGAGCATTAAAAGAGATGATCTTTTACACACGCATATTTCAGGCAATAAGTGGCGAAAATTAAAATTTAATTTAATTGAAGCGAGATCACGTGGAGTAAACCATATTCTAAGCTTTGGTGGCGCTTATTCCAACCATATTCATGCACTTGCAGCGGCTGGCTTTCATTTTGGCTTTAAAACAAGCGCAATTATTCGTGGCGAGTCTCATTACGCAAATAATCCGACATTACAACAAGCCCAAAAATGGGGAATGCAATTACATTTTGTCACTCGTAAAGAGTACCAACTTCGAAATGAAGCAGATTACTTAATGCAGCTGCAAAAACGTTTTTCTGATGCGTTTATTCTACCGGAGGGGGGAAGCAATGCATTTGCAATTCCGGGTATTGCCGAAGCTTGCACAGAAATTAACCAGCAGTCAGATAACAGTGTCGACCATATCATTACTGCGACAGGAAGTGGGGGCACATTAGCAGGACTCGTCGCAGGTTGTTCAGCAACTAAAAATAAAATTAAGGTAACCGGCATTGCAGTACTGAAACAGGGTGAATATTTAAATCAACAAATACAGGAATTGTTAAAGCAAACTGAGCACTGCTATGACACACAATGGCAATTACAAACTCAATTTCATGGCGGTGGATATGCGAAGGTTTCACCCGTACTAAAAACTTTTTGCCGCACCTTTGAACAGCAATATGATATTCCCATTGAGCCTATCTACACCGGTAAAATGTTTTATGCGCTTTTTGAACTACTGAAAGAAGGGTATTTTAATGAAGGTGATCATATTGTTGCCCTGCATACTGGTGGTTTGCAAGGGCGACAAGGTTTTCAGCAAAATAAGCTTATATAGGCATCGGCTGTGCCGTTGAAAACAATGTTCCTTGCCCTGCATAGATGCCTAGTTTAAGTAAGCATTTCCACTCTTCATTACTTTCAATGCCCACTGCAATTACCTTGGTTGGGCTATTGATACAACTTGCCATTAAACTCTGCAAAGCCATTTGATTAGTTTTACGTAGGTTGATATCTCGTACTAACCCAGTGTGTAGCTTTAAGTAATCGATAGAAAAGTCGAGAATGTACCCCGTATTAACGATCGACTTTCCAACATTATCAATGGCAATTTTACACCCCACTTTTTGTAATGATATTAATGCATTACGCAGTGGATAATAGCTATCAACTAACAGGTGCTCTGAAACCTCAACAACAAGATTACGTCTAATAGGTTTTGATAGTTGCATTAACTCAAAGATAAACCATTTCATGCGTTCCCTATCCATGAGTATGCCACTGCTAAGGTTAATCGCGATTGGTTTACTCATTTCGCCACGCATCACGAGTAATGCCAGTATTTTTTCTAGCATTAATAGGTCAAAACGCTGTTGTAAGCCACACTTTTCAGCCATTGGTAAAAAGACACCCGCATCGATTACTTCTTCATCATATCCGATAATCCTCGGCCACAGTTCAGAATACAATTCGCTCATGCTATCACGTAGCATCAACTGCTGTCGGTAGAGTAACAAACTGTCTTTTTCTAAGACTCGCTCTAGTAGTGATCGCCACCTCACAGTGCCTTTTATTAAACTAGAGTGCTTAACCTCTTGTTCAGCTAAATACCACCCACTCATAACCTGGTGCTTAGCGACTAATGAAGCACGGTTAAGATCTTCCATAATAACAAGAGGCTTGTCACCATAACTAAAATTAACTACGCCAATATAGAAAAAATCATCAATAGAAAAATCTTCAGGGAGCTGTAATTGCAGTAATAATTTAGTCAGTTGCTTAGCCGCTACCTCTGTTTCTTCATAGGACATTTGCGGCAGTATCAATGCAAACTCTGACTTATCAATACGTCCGTAAAAAGGATCAGTGTAGCGACTCGAAAATTCAATCAACAGTTCCGTTATCTGCAATAACAATGCATTACGTTTATCTTTGCAGTAACTTTCTTCAATGGCATCCAATTCACTAAATTTAATCAACAACAGTGCGCTAGACAAAATAGCGACATCAAAAGAAGTGGCATCTAATTGGTTTTCAAAAGCAAGACGATTACCAATGCCAGTTGTTTCATCTAAAAAAGCTTGACCACGAATATGCGCATCAAAGTAACTTCGCTCTTTTTTACTTTCTTCTAATTTCTGATTAAGCATGTCTAAAGCTTTACTGGCTGACATCGGCCACTCTCCGGGCTCGGCAATACGTGCAGTAGGGTTATTTTGTAAAATATATTTTGCACGCTTTTCTAGTAACTCAGCGCCCCTGAATTGTTTTTTTATCCAACGAATAGCAAAGCCTAATAACAAAAGACTGATTAAAATGGCCGCGCTCACCCCCAATAAAGGTCCAGCGGAAAAGGTTAAGGAGTCATAGGGTCTGCGAGTATGGATAACAAGCGTAACGCTTGGATATCGCGCTAACTTATATTGATACTCTAATAATAAGTGATCAGGAAAAAAATCTCGGCTTTCATAATAATTTTGGAAAAGCACTAAATCATCACGCTGTATTTGTAAACGAACAATACCAGAGGCATCTAAAAGATCAGGTAACCATACATCGAACTGTTTTTTTTGTGCATGCTTATCTAATTGTGCTTCAATTACTTGAACGACACCATCTATTCTATTTTCATGAAATTTAAGGGACAACGATCGAAGGCTAAAAAAGCCCCCAATTAAAACCAGCGCAATACAACTCAATACAACCGTCGTGGTGATAAAGGTAAATTTGTCCGTAAATTTCATTAATCCCTGAGCGCCCTAATAATATAATGCTGAATTTGTAAATAACATTGATGAAAAGTGTACAATATCACGAACTAGAAGAAGTCAAAAACAGGAACAGCGAATGTCAGTCACAAATACAACATATTCAAATCCAAGTCAGCTATTACAGCGTAATGAAGCCCTTTTTGAGGGTAAAAATATTTTAGTTGCCGGTAATATCGATGATAATTACCCGTTGCATTTGCAGTCATTGGCGAGTTCAAGCACTTTTTGTTTTAGTGATTATCGCCATTTTAGCGCGATTGAAGCACAATTAACGCAATCAGAGCGAGTATTTACCGATAATTATCAAAGCAATAGTAAGTTTAATCTACTACTTATCTATATGCCTAAAGCAAAGCAAGAGGTGCAATACTTATTAGCAAACCTATGCCCATATTTAACCCCAAACGCAGCCATTATTTTAGTTGGTGAGAAAAAATGTGGTATTAAAAGCGCAGCGAGCTTACTCAAGCCCTATGCCGATAATATTAATATGCTCGATTCTGCTCGACACTGTTCAATTTTATACTGTGAATTATCACACCCCGTCGCAACTTTTAAACAAAGTGACTGGATTAAAACTTATCCAATTAGCGTCAACGATATTAACCTTGAAGTTTGTTCTTTACCTGGTGTTTTCAGCCATGGAGAGCTCGATAAAGGCAGTGAATTATTACTTCAAAACTTACCTAAAAAACTAACGGGAAATTTGCTTGATTTTGGCTGTGGTGCAGGAGTACTTGGATGTTACCTGCTCAAAAACCACCCAGAACTAGAAATAGATATGGTTGATATAAATGCTTACGCTTTAGCCAGCGCAAAATTAACCATGATAAAAAATAAACTTAATGCTAACATTTTCCCTTCAAATGTATTTTCTGATATTGATAAAAAATACAACACCTTGCTATCTAACCCACCTTTCCATTCTGGGAAGGAAACCAATTATGTTGCCGCAGAAACTTTTATCAATCAATCATCTAAACACCTAAAAACTGCAGGTGCGCTGATCATCGTGGCAAATAAATTTCTGCGTTACGAACCTCTACTATCAACAAGTTACAAAAAAATGGATATTGTCGCCCAAAACAACAAGTTTAAAGTGTTGATGTGCCTCAACAAATAATCAAAAGCTGGCTTGGTGATGCTTTTAATTTTTTATCTTTTTTGTTACTGTTTCCAGACTTCAAGCAGATTAAGTTGAATACGCAATTTATTACAAATTTATGACACCTTTATCCCTTAAAACTGGAGACATTTATGTCTGGCATTCTTGCTATGATTCTTGCGGGTGGTGAAGGCTCACGCCTTTACCCGTTAACCTCCACAAGAACAAAACCTGCAGTACCCTTCGGTGGTAATTACCGACTTGTTGACTTTGCTTTAAACAATTTTGTTAATGCAGATTTAATGAAAATATACGTATTAACGCAGTTCAAATCCCAATCATTAAATATCCATCTCCGTAAAGCTTGGCGTTTATCAGGTTTCTCAAACCGATTCATCGAGGCGATTCCTGCTCAGCAACGTGTTAACAAAAACTGGTACAGTGGTACCGCGGATGCGATATACCAAAATGCACGTTTTATTGAAAAAAGCGAACCTGATCATGTCGCCATTTTCGGCAGTGATCACATCTATAAAATGGATGTGCAGCAAATGGTTGAGTTCCATAAGCAAAAGGAAGGCTCATTAACCGTTGCAGCTATACGCGTTCAAAAATCACAAGCCTATCACTTTGGCATTATCGAAGTGGATGAAGATGGCCGAATGATAGGCTTCGCAGAAAAGCCAAATGTTGAAGATGCCAAAACTATCCCTGGCGATCCAGACCATGTACTGGCATCAATGGGGAACTACATTTTCAAATCTGATGTATTGCTAAAAGAGCTATATATCGACGCTAAAGATGAAAATTCTAGCCATGATTTCGGTAAAGATATTATTGGTAAACTTTATCCTAAAGGTGATGTGTTTATCTATAAGCTAAGTGATAACTACATCGAAGGCGAGCCAGAAACGGCTTACTGGCGTGATGTGGGTACACTAGATTCATACTGGGATGCGCATATGGACTTACTCAGCGATAATGCCCCCTTCTCTTTATATAATAAACATTGGCCGTTACATACCTATCACCCACCGCTTCCTCCGGCGACATTCCGTGATACACAAGACAGTGTCAGCGATGTTTCAAAATCATTAATTGGTGCAGGATCTTATATTAATGGTGCAAAAATTGAGAACTCTGTACTCGGTTTTCGCAGTCATTTATGCAAAGGCGTTGTTATTAAAAACAGTGTCTTTTTGGGTAATGCAAAAATAGGGGCAGGTTGCCGTCTTAACAAAGTGATTCTGGATAAAGGTGTAGAGATAGCTCCCGGCACAGTGATTGGTGAAAACCTTGAAGAAGATCGCAAGCACTTTACTGTTTCTGACAATGGCGTTGTTGTTGTCGCTAAGGGCACTAAAGTTGGTTTCTAACTCCCCACTACGTATATAGGTTTTAATATGGCAAAAGTTTTATCTATGATTTTAGCGGGTGGCGAAGGCTCTCGACTTTATCCTTTAACACAATCACGCACAAAACCGTCTGTGCCCTTTGGTGGTAGTTACCGTTTAGTGGATTGTGTATTAAACAACTTCGTAAATTCGTCGTTACTACGTATTTATGTGTTAACTCAATTTAAGTCTCAATCACTGAACGAGCACCTTAACAAAGCTTGGGCATTAAACAGTATTACCGATACCTTTATTGATGCTATCCCCGCGCAGATGCGAACCGGTAAACATTGGTATAGTGGTACCGCAGATGCTATATACCAAAACTTGCAATTCATAGAATCAGATGAAGCTGATTTAGTGTGTATTTTTGGTAGCGACCATATCTACAAAATGGATATCCGCCAAAAAATTGCATTTCATCAGAAAAAAGAGGCAGTATTAACCGTTTCTGCTATTCGCCTACCTAAAGAGCAGGCATATCACTTCGGTATCATCGAAGTTGATGATGAAGGGCGTATGGTTGGCTTTGCTGAAAAGCCATCCGTTGAAGAGGCAAAAACAATTCCAGGCGATCCTGATCATGTTTTAGCATCTATGGGTAATTATGTATTTGACTCTAAAGAGCTACAAGCAGAGTTAATCCGTGATGCAAACACTGAAGGCTCAAGCCATGATTTTGGGAAAGATATTATTCCAAATCTATACCCGCAGGGTAAAGTATTTGTTTATGACTTCACCAGTAATACCATTGCAGGGGAAAGTGGAGATGCGTACTGGCGTGATGTAGGTACAATTGAGTCATATTGGGAAGCAAACATGGACTTAATTAAGTCTGAGCCTCCAATCTCACTTTATAATCGTAAGTGGCCAATGCATACGCATTATCCGGCACTACCACCAGCAAACTTTCGTGATAGTGAGCAATTTGTATGTACTATTCGTAAATCACTGATTTCAGATGGATGTCATATATCTGGCGCGACTATCAAAAAATCAGTATTAGGCTTCAACTGTTTTATTGGTACCAATACAAATATTTATGAATCGGTATTATTAGGCGATACCAAAGTAGGTAGTAACTGTATTCTGACTAAAGTGATTGTCGATAAAGATGTTAAAATTGCCGATAACATTCAAATTGGTGTCAATTTAGAAGAAGACAGAAAGCGCTTCACGGTTTCCGATGAAGGTATTGTTGTTATTCCTAAAGGCGCTAGAATAGGTTTTTAATTAAACCTATACTCGCTATACATTAAGCCACGGTTCGCTGTGGTTTTTTTATTTTATACCTACACGACATTAACGTTTGAGGCTAGCAAAGCACACATAACAGAGTGTCAACGTCAGGTACCATAAGGAGTTACCTTTGGATAATCGTAAATTAAAGATTCTTTTTGTTTCTTCGGAAGTGGAAGGCTTTTCAAAAACCGGCGGTCTTGCCGATGTAGCCAAAGCACTGCCTATTGAGTTACGAAATTTAGGCCATGAAGTTAAGATCATCACCCCCTTTTACCGCACAATAAATCATCGAGAACATGCACAGCATCGATTTAATTTAACCCTCAATACAGATTGTGCTCGCCCAGATATTCAGTTTCAAGTTCAACAGTTAGACCTTGATGGTATTCCTGTTTTAGCGCTCGATAATGCCCACTACTTTGACCGTGCAGGCCTCTATGGGGAAGACAATCATGCCTATCAAGATAACGGTGAACGTTTCGCATTTTTCTGTTTAGCCGCACTACAAGCCTGCGAAGCAGATGATTTTACACCAGATATTATTCATTGTAATGATTGGCATACAGGCCTTATTCCGTACCTTTTAAAAACACGTTATCACGATCATTACCGTTTTACTCATACCAAAACCGTACTAACGACCCATAATGCTTGTTATCAAGGTATCTTTGATAAATCTCAGCTTAACCTTATTCCAGAAGTAAGTGCTTGCATGGATGAGCGTGTCCTAGAGAACTATAACTATATCAATTATCTTAAAGTAGGCATTACCTACAGTGATAAAATTAATACCGTCAGCCCTAATTATGCCAGTGAGCTATTAACACCACTTGGCTCGCATGGAATGTCACATCACTTCTTATCGCGCATTCATGATTTTGAAGGAATATTAAATGGCTGTGATTATAACGATTGGAATCCAGAGACGGACCAATACATTCCAGCAAACTTTAGTGCAGATGATTTAAGTGGTAAAGCTACCTGTAAAAAAGCATTACAGCAAGAGGTTGGCTTGCCGGTCAATGATCACCCAGTTTTTGGCATGGTATGCCGTTTAACAGATCAAAAAGGTTTTGGCTTAATTATTCCAATGCTAGATAGGCTGTTAAAACATAACTTGCAGTTGGTCATTGTTGGCTCTGGCGATCCTGCCATCACCGGCCAACTCACCGCTATCATGAATCATTACCCAGATAAGTTTAAGTTTATTGATATTTACAGTAACAAGCTTTCACACATGGTTGAGGCTGGCTCTGACTTCTTCATGATGCCCTCTATCTTTGAACCATGTGGTTTAAATCAGCTATACAGTCTCGCTTATGGTACCTTACCTATTGTTCGTGCTGTTGGCGGTTTAAAAGATACCGTGATTGATTACGACCAAGATCCAGATCATGCTAATGGTTTCGTTTTTTATGAAACCAACCCAAATCAATTATTAAATTTACTGCGTCGTGTAGTGCTACTTTATATTGAGCATCCAGAGGAAATGTTGCGCCTAAAACAACAAGCTATGCGCTCACACTTTTACTGGTCTGATGCTGCAAAGCATTATGCTAACTTATATTACAACGCGTTATACCGACAACAAAAATGGTAATTTCCCCCTTTCATTAAAGTAAAAAGCCAATCAAAAATATTGATTGGCTTTTTTATGCGCGTAGTTCACATAATCATAATTTAGTCACCTAAATCCTCTGCAAAGTTCACCTACAAACAGTAAGTCATCCTAATATTTAACAGCACAATTAAATATATCTCGACAGGAGCTTTCATGCGAAATAATCAGCCAGTTACTAGTCAACAAAGAAAATTTAAAGAGGGCTCAAGCCTTATTTCAGTCACAGACTTAAATGGTACGATTGAGTATGTAAATAGCAATTTTATTGAGATAAGTGGCTTTACCGAAAAAGAGTTGATAGGACAAAGTCATAATATAGTGCGTCACCCGGATATGCCAGAAGCAGCCTTTGCTGATTTATGGAAAACAGTAAAGCAGGGGAGGGAGTGGCGAGGTATTGTAAAAAACCGATGTAAAGACGGCAGTTATTATTGGGTTGATGCTTATGTGGTTCCCGTGATGAAAGAGGGCAAAAAATGTGGCTATCAATCTATAAGAAGCGTTCCTTCACAACAGCAGATTACAGAAGCAGAAGCAATATACTCTAAAATGCGCAGTGATAAATCCCTTTCCCTACCTAAAAAGACACGCTGGTCAGATATTAATATGGCCAAAAAGACCACAATAGGCGTTACGGTAGTTGCCCTATTATTGGCTATTTTACTTGGCTTAGTGATCAACGAAGCACAACAAACAGATCATATTATCAATGCACAATTAACCCTTCTCAGTTCCTTACCAGAGCAACAAATACAACAGCAAGCTCTGCAGGTTTACCTCACTGAAATGCATTATGAAAACAACCTTATTTACACTCTGATCGCCAGTATTACTCTAGGCGTTTTTTTTCTTTGGTGGCTGGTCAACAGCACACTAATTATTCCAATGTCCAAGTTAAGAAAACAGTTAAGAAGAATATCAGGTGGAGACTTAACTCAATCTATTGAGGCAAATAGTAACGATGAATTCGGCCGAACGGCAATGGCCGTTAAATTATTACAGGCAAGGTTACGTACCATTTTCGATCAGTTTATCGGTACCACACAACAACTCGTTTCATCCGCTGACGGAGTCTCTAGCAGTAGCCATAATATGCAACATAGTATGCAACGTCAAAGTGATCAAACGAGTCTTATTGCCACGGCAATGAATGAAATGCTTGCATCAGTAGAAGAGGTTTCTAATAGCGCACTCACCGCTTCTCATGAAACAGCAACAGCCGATAGTAATGCCAACAACGGTGCAGAAGTCGTCAACACTGCGCATAATGCAATGACCCAACTCGTTGAAGAAGTACAACAAACAGCACAGGTTATCGACCAATTAGCAGAAGAAAGCACTAAAATTAGCACCATAACTGACACAATCAGCAGCATTGCAGAGCAAACTAATTTATTGGCGTTAAATGCAGCCATTGAAGCAGCCCGGGCAGGAGAGCAAGGTCGAGGCTTTGCAGTAGTTGCAGATGAAGTACGATCTCTTGCTTCGCGCACTCAAGAGGCGACCAATGAGATCCGCACCATGATCAATAATCTACACGGGGGGATTGGTGGCGCCGTGTCAGCAATGGAAGGTAATATACAACAAGTTAGCTTAGCCTTAGCAGAGGTGGAGACCTCAAAAGATAGCTTTAATAGTATTAGTGTTGCTATTAATAGAATTAATGAGATGAACCTTCATATCGCCAGCGCGACCGAACAACAACAACAAGTTTCCGAAGAGATGAATCAAAATATACTTTCTATTAGTGACCAATCACAACTTGCCAATAGTGAAGCAACAGGATTACAAAATAGTGCACTCAAGCTTAATGAGATGGCCCTTAATTTACAGAGCCAGCTAAATACTATCGACCTTGGCGCGACTGCCAGTGAATTCGATTTTGAAGGGGCCAAACAAGCCCATTTAGCCTGGAAGACCAGATTACGTACTTATTTAGATGGCGACCACTCAGTGTTAACCAAAGAGCAAGCCTGCTCACATCGAGACTGTAAACTCGGTTTATGGTATTACAGTGAGGGGCAAAAACGCTACGGAAATAATGCTTCTTTCAAACAGATAGAATCACCACACGAGAAGCTCCACAAGGTAATAAAAAATATTATGGATGTTAATGAAAGCGGTAATAAAACAGAAGCAGAAAATCTTTATAAAGAAATAGAACCACTTTCACAGCAAATTGTAGATTTAATAGATAAAACCAAACACTCCCTTAAATGAGTATAATGAAAGATAACCAACAATAAATGAATGCGTTACGATTAACCAACCTATTACTATTATTGCTGATTATCTTTGCAAGGCCAGCCTATGCCATTAACTCGATTGAATTAACGCTTAAAGAGCAACGGTTTATTGAAGATCATCCAACGATTACATTAGGCAGCGATATAGGCTGGGGCCCTTATGTTATTGAAAATAGTGACGGAATAATTGGCTATGATGCGGATGTACTCGCGAAAATAAATGAAATCAGTGGCGCTAATTTTGTGTTAAAGCTCGACACGTGGCAAAAGGTCACCGAGCAGCAACAAAAAAGAGAGATTGATGGTTTAAGTACAGCAGTCGCCCACCAACGATTTGCTAAACACTCACTATTTTCTACCCCCTATCTGTCCTTAGAAAAAATTATTTTTACACGCACTGACAACCCAAAATCTATCGAAAGTTTGGATGATTTAAAGGGCAAAAAATTTGGTATTTACAAAGCTAACGATATAGCGAGAGAAACTGCAAATCAGATCAAAGATATTCAAATTATTGAGTTTGATGACACACAAAAACTTATTGAGGGGATCACCACAGGAAAAGCTGACTTTATGCTTGGCAATGCGGCGATGTTCTATCTGCTCAATAAATCGGGTAACCCATTTTTAAAACCGGCACTCTTTTTACAAAATGATCCTCTAGATTTGGTTTTTGTTGTTCGTAATGATTTTCCTGAAGCAATCTCCATTATAAATAAGTCACTGCGTGCCCTCGGTGATGAGAAATTATTAGAAATAAAAAATAAATGGTTCTCTTTTTCCCCTCCAGTGCCCTCCTCACAAAAAGTTAAATTCTCAATGCAGGAGTTAGCTTATTTATCAGCAAAAAAACAGTTAAATGTGTGCGTTGACCCAGACTGGATGCCGTTAGAGAAAATAGAAAATGGCCTGCATATTGGTATGAGCGCTGATTACTTTAAACTTTTTCAGGCAAGTATTAATACCCCTTTTAAGTTAATCGAGACAAAGTCTTGGGATGAAACATTGCAATTTTCACAACAAAGAAAATGTGACATTATCTCGCTTGCGATGCCGACCAAAGAGAGAAAAAAATACCTTAATTTCACCACCCCCTTTATTAGAACGCCGGCAGTATTGGCTACAAAACCTCATATCACGTTTATCGATGAACTTAATATTATCAACACTAAAAAAGTGGGTATTATAAAAGGTTATGCTTTTAATGAAATTATTCGAGAGCAGTATCCCAATATAGAAGTGGTTGATGTTAATAGTGCGAAAGAGGGGTTACAGCAGGTTGTCGAGGGTGAGCTATTTGGGTATATCGACACCTTAGCAACCGTCGGGTATATGTTTCAAACACAGTTTGTTGGTGAACTAAAAATTTCTGGAAAATTTGATGACCAATGGAAGATGAGTGTCGCAACCCGCAACGATGAACCATTACTGAACTCGATTATGGATAAGTTAGTCACTCAGTTACCAGATGAAGAGCATCGTAAAATTTTTAATAAGTATATTGCAATTAATTTTAAACAAGGCTTCGATTACCAACTTTTTCAACAAATAATGATTGTATTACTTTTCATCTCTGCACTGTTTTTATTTCGTTATTACACTGTTGCTAGGTATAACCGTCGCATTGAAAGGCAGCTTTTCATTATTGACAATCATGTACTTACCATCACTTCAGATACAGAGGGATATATTATACGTGTCAGTAATGCCCTATGTAAATTAACAGGTTATTGCAAAGAAGAGTTAATTGGAAAGCATCACAGCATTTTTCGTCACCCTAAAACCGATATAGCAATTTATAAGGAGCTTTGGGCAACTATTACTGAAGGTAAAGTCTGGCAAGGTGAGTTGCTTAATTTAAATAAGAATGGTTCATCATATTGGTCACATGCCAAGATAACGCCTTCATATACACGAAAAGGTAAACTCATCGGTTATTCTTCGATATTCGATGATATCACTGACAAGAAAAGATTAGAAAAATTAGCGATCACTGACACCTTAACTCAACTTCCTAATCGCCTTTTTATCAATAATACCTTTGACCATGAATTTGAAAGAAGTAAACGCTACAAAGGACATTTTTCGCTCATCCTTATCGATGCAGATAACTTTAAAACAATAAACGATACCTTTGGGCATAAAATGGGTGATGATGTTCTAATTAATCTGGCGACTATTTTAAAGCAAAACATTAGGCAACTCGATATCGTTGCTCGTTGGGGTGGTGAAGAGTTTTTGATTATTTGTCCAGAAACGAATAAAGAAAAAGCCTTTATCGTTGCAGAAAAAATAAGGGGTATTATTGAACAATTTGAATTTTCTTCCGACTTTAAGTTAACTTGTAGTTTTGGTATCGCACAATCCGAGCCGAATGATCATAAAGAAGCGATATTTCAACGTGTTGATAGCGCACTATATCAAGCTAAAAATGCAGGCAGAAACTGTATACGTAGCAAATAATTTCATCATCTAGTTAATCCTACCTAGCTTAAAAAGGTTAATGAAAAATAAAATAAAATAAATAACTTTTAAAATCATAGACCTCCTTTAATTCGCATAAAATAGTTTAAATAAATATCATTTTTGGGTTGCTTCCCATGGCAGATTCACTATATTTTATTGAGTGAATTTTGACCAAATTTAATGTAGTTATTTAAACAAACTGGAGAAACAAATGAAATTAAGTTACCTATTGTTTACTACCCTGTTATGTCTAACACTTACTTTAGCGATATTCTCATTTGCACTTAATGATCCGTTTCACTTACTCAGCTGTAATGTGGGTTGTGTGTTATTGCTCGGTTTATTATTTGGCGCATCATTATTTGCTTTTGATGACTATTGTAGAGAGAAGCAAGGTAATTTATGTACTATGGCAGCCATGACACGTAAAATTCTCAATTACTTATAACCTAGGTTTTATTAGAATAAAATCGTAATAATCAGTAAAGCTAAAGATGTATAAGAGTGCAGACAAAAAGTGAATATCAAAACCCAACAACCATAGTGTTCACCATGTTATGCACTTTTATACAACAAGATAACAGTTATTTTATTAACCCACCCAAAAGCCCAAGCAAATATATTCCCTTAAACTGCTAAGTAACTTACTTAAGTCATCATTATAAAACCCAGAATTTATTTAATTTTTCAAATAAAAAAGTATTTTTTTAATTTAATTAAAACTCGCCTGTAAACCTCATTTCTATTAGCGTTAATAACTATTTGCAACAACTCAAAAAGCCCCAAAAAGCATTTTTTTTGATGGAATAAAATAAATAATTGATCCATTCATTTTATGCCTGCGTATCTTTCTCGACACTAACAAATGGAGAATGATAATGAGAAACATGAAAAAATTAGCCTTAGCTTCTGTAATTGCAGCAACATTAACAGCTTGTAATAGTAGTGATAATGACGATATGGATATGAGTCAAATTCGTGTATTCCATGCTTCGCCTGATGCCCCTAAAGTGGACGTTTGGCTAGATGGAGAAAAAGCATTATCGGGTGTTGACTACCAACAAACATCAGGACAAATTAGTGTCACATCGGGAACCCATACGGTTCAAATTGAGGCTATCTTACCTAATGGGGAGACGGTCACTGTACTTGATGAAACGACACTTGATTTAATGTCAGGCACCGAATATAACGTGATCGCAACGGGTAAAGCGGCTTTACTTGGTGAAGACAATGCAATGGCTTTTGGACCATTAATCGTAGCCAGAGATGACATCGCTCCTTCAGGCGCCCGTGTTCAAGCGGTTCATAGTGCCCCTGATGCCCCAACAGTTGATGTATTTATTACAGCACCAGGCGCAGACCTCAGTGATGTAACCCCCTTTGCGGACGATCTCGCTTATAAAGCAAGCTCAGATGCTGTAGAAGTACCTGCCGGTGATTACCAAATTCGCATTACCAGTGATACGGACAGTAGCGTAGTTTATTATGACTCTGGCTCAATCAATGTACCAGCGGGCTCTGATTGGGTTGCACTCGCAACAAATAATACAGCAGGTGGTGATGCTCCTGTTTCGTTAGTGGTTGATACAGGAAGTGACACCGTACTTGTCCACGACATGGACACAGGTAGTGATATTCGTGTTGCACACACTATTTCTGACGCTCCTGGTGTGGATGTATGGGTGAACTCAACGGCACCAGCAATGGATAGCCCACTGTATAACTTAACATATCCAAACCATACCGATTACTTAACAGTACCAGCAGGTGAATATACTTTTAATGTTGCTGTGAATGGCACATCACCAGCACAAGTTGTTGATGCACTCACTTTAATGCCAACTTTAGAGAACGCTAAAATTTATACCGCACTTGCGATTGGAAACCTAGGTGATAGCATCGAAAATGATGAATTATTTGTTGTTGCTGATGATAAACGCAGAGTTGCAACGGCAGCCAAACTACGTGCAATACACGCGTCAACACTAGCAGGAAATGTTGATATTTACGTAAGTGATGATGCCAGCCCAAGTGAAGATGATACCATTTTAAAAAATGTAGCTTACAAAGGTGACTCAACAATCCTCGATGTGATGCCAGGAGAAGCCTACATCATGATCACACCTACAGGCGATGCAAATAATATTGCTGTCGGCCCCGCTCTACTGCCACTTAAAGCAGGTACTTTAACTACCTTAGTTGCTGTTGATACTAAAGCAGGCGGTGTTGATGTGATTAGCTTAGACGATTAATCCATACGCTATAAAACAGCCCGTAAGGGCTGTTTATCTACAAGCATCACTTAAACCATTCCTTCCCTCTCTTTAATAACTGCAAAATTGGATTAAAACAGCTATTCACAATATAATTTTCAGTGCAGACTAAAATCTTTAGTATCAACAAAAGAGAGCACTCTTCGATGAGATTCAATGAACATGGTATTTTTGAAGTAAAAATAAAAGCAACTTGTTAATAATCGATGCAACGGGTCCTTTTAATGAAGAGTTAATTTTGCACTGCCAACACTCATTAATGGCATGTATCAAAGTACTTGAGGTTAAGCCGTGGAAACAAGTTGTGATACTACATAAAATGAGCCTATTTACACCAGAAGCCGAGTTAGCGCTGACTCGCAAGTTTAATTGAACAAAAATGACGCAGGTTATACAAATGTGCTGTCGTCACTGGCGATTTAGAGTGTAAAAAAGTCGTAACGAAACAAATGAACCGTTGCTATCAATCAGCTGGAGTCACCCATCAATACTTTAATACTTTAATACTCTTGAGCAAGCTAAACATTGGTTAGAGCTAACAACATAATTCATCCAATAAAAAATAGGGGCTAACAGCTCTCACTATTACCCCCTGTTTATTTAATCAAAATGATTAAGCGCTTTAAGCGGCTACCGCTAATTTCTCATCAGCTCTTTTTTTCAAGAACGCATAACCAAAGCCAGTCACTGCGGTACCGGCGGCAATCGCTAGCAAATACATCAACACAGGAGAAATCGCATTTGGAATCAGCAGAACAAATAGCCCACCATGAGGCGCTAATAATTCAGCACCAAATAGCATTGATAAACCGCCAGTTAGTGCGCCACCAGCCATACAAGCAGGGATAACACGCATTGGGTCTTTAGCTGCAAATGGAATCGCACCTTCAGAAATAAAGCACAAACCTAATACAAAAGAGGCTTTACCCGCTTCACGTTCACTCGCTTCAAACTTGTTTTTAGTAAGGAATGTCGCTAAGCCCATGCCTAATGCAGGCACCATACCAGCTGCCATAATAGCAGCCATCGGGCCGTAAGATTGAGAAGCTAATAGACCAACACCAAAGGTATAAGCAGCTTTATTTACCGGTCCACCTAAATCGAAACACATCATACAACCAAGTAAGATACCTAACATTACCGCATTCGCTGAGCCCATATTAGTTAAAAATTCAGTTAACCCAGTCATAATAGCAGCAACCGGGCCACCAACAACATAGATCATCACTAAGCCGGTAAATAAACTTGCCACAAAAGGAATAATCAAAATCGGTTTCAGTGCTTCCATCGATTGTGGTAAAGACACTTTATCAGCAATAAATTTCGCAGCGTAACCGGCAATAAAGCCAGCCACGATACCACCTAGGAAACCAGCGCCAAGTTGGCTTGCCAACATACCACCAATTAAACCAGGCGCTAAACCAGGGCGATCCGCAATCGAAAAGGCAATAAAGCCTGCCAATACAGGAATCATGAGTGCAAAAGCGGCACCACCACCAATATCCATCAACGTAGCGGCAATGCTACCTTCCTCTTTAAAGGCTTCGATACCAAAAACAAAAGATAGTGCAATCAATAAACCACCCGCAATAACTACAGGTAACATGTGCGAAACACCTGTCATCAAGTGTTTATAAACGCCTTTTTTCTCTTCTGTTTTAGCATTACTTGCATTACCTAATGCTTGAAAAATAGTTGCCTCAGCAAAGCCTTTATTCATTTCTTGTTCGGTTTTCTTAAGCGCCAAGCCGGTGCTCGTTTTATAGAGTCGCTTGCCATTGAAACGATCTAATGGCACTTCAATATCAGCGGCAATAATCACTAAATCGGCTTCACTAATATCTTCATCGGTTAACTGATTTTTTGCGCCAACCGAACCGCGTGTTTCAACCTTAATAATATGTCCTTGGCGTTTCGCTTCACCTTCTAGGGCTTCAGCCGCCATAAACGTATGTGCAACCCCTGTTGGACAAGCAGTAATGGCAACAATTTTCTTAATGCCTGCACTTTCAGTGTTAAGGATTGTTGCATCGGCAACGACGCCTAATGCTTGGGATTCGTTTAATGTTTGTGCACTTGCAAGTGCGTTTTCTAACCATGCTTGGGGATCAGAAGTACAAGCGGAAATTTCGCTTTGATATACTTTTTTACCAATAAATCGGGTTGTATCGATAACACAATTTGTGGCAATGATAATGGCATCAGCGGCATCAATATCTGAACTGTTTAGCAGTTCAACAGGCAAAACGCTTGATTGACACTCAATCGTTGCATTTAAGTTTAATGCCTCGCTTGCTTGCTTTAACAAGCCCGCTGCAATAATGCTGTTCGCTACGCCACTTGGGCAAGCTGTTACAATAGCTATATTTTTCATGTTCAGTCCTTAAGTTATATTTTGAACGCGATTAAGCGTGGCTAGAAATAGGATTATTAAAAGTAACTTGTTTTTGTAATTCAGTGACAGCTTCAATGTCTGTCACACCCACACCAACTTGTGATACAGCCAGAGCGGAAAGCGCAGTAGCAAATGATAAGGTTTGCTCTGCTTGCCATTGGTTGAGATGCCCCCAGCACATCCCTGCTACTAAGGTATCGCCAGCACCCACTGTGCTAACAACATTCATTTTCGGGGGTTGTGAATAACGCCATATTGGTTGATGCAACGTATCTTTACCTAACCACATCACCCCTTTTGAGCCCAATGAAACAACGATGTTTTCAATGCCTTTAGCGGCAAGATCTTGTGCTGCTTGTTGACACGCTTGAGGTGTTTGTAACGCACGACCCACAAATTCAGAAAGCTCTTCATCATTAGGCTTAATCAACCAAGGATGTGCATCTAACCCAGCGGCAAGCGCAGCACGGCTACTATCAAAGATCACTTTTTTACCCATTTGATGTAGTTTTTCAATCCAACCTGCGCACAACTCAGGCGAAATACCTTTTGGTAAACTCCCCGCCAATACAAAAAAATGATGGGTTTTAGCCAGATCAAATAAACACTGTTCAAATTCACTGATTGCTTGTGCTGAGATTTCACAGCCGGGGAAATTAATATCGCTAACTTGGCCATTTTTTTCGACTAATTTAACGTTAATGCGTGTTGCACCGTTAACACGAATAAATTCATCATTAGCATTCATTTGTTTAAACAATTGGCAAAAAGCTTGTTCGTTATCGCGACCTAAAAAACCTGTTACCGTCACTTCTGCGCCTAAATCAGCAAGCACTTTTGCAACGTTAACGCCTTTACCAGCAGCATGAAGTGAGCCTTGGTTCGCTAAGTTCACTGACCCTAGCGCAAGAGAATCTAAACTTCCGGTTAAATCTAATGCTGGATTTAAGGTGATAGTGACTACTTTTTTAGTCGCTAAATCGTTATTATTCATCTTTAATTACCCCTCGCTCAAGCCAGAACCAATCGCTTCACCAATGCCCGCTAACGCTTCTTTAGCATCAGGGCCGTCAGCGGTAAATTGCAATGTGTGACCATGTGATACGCCTAAACCAATCACTTTCATTAAACTTTTGGCATCCACCGATTTTCCATCGCCGTCGAGATTGATAACGCTCACATTTGATTGGTATTGCTTAACCGCAGCGACCAACATGGCACTTGGGCGAGCATGTAAGCCATGGGCATTGTTTATTTTGAATTGTGCAACATTATCCGCACTGACTTCAGCCTCAGGCGCTTGTTCAGCATTAGCAAAAAATTCAACAATTTGCTCTGCCGTTGCAGCCAGCAACAACGCCTGTTGTTGTTCAAAAACAACCCGAGTGATAGTAGATAAAAACGTGCAATGAGAAGCGTTGCAAGCAGCAATCGCAATCAAACCTTTAACAGGCAAGCCTTTAAACTGACATGATTCTGAAGTGGTTAATAATGACATTGCAGAACGTTTAACACCTTGATTGCTACTGATTAGCCATAACCCGCCCCCAAGGTGTGTCGGCTCTTTAGAAACCAACTCAGCAACAAATTTGCTTTCAACCTGACCATTATTCTTTAATAATCCGCCAGCCACTGCACTCATTTGCATCATCTCTGTTGCAGGGAAGTTTAATTGAATAAGCGCACTATTAAAGTCAGCCTCAAACTGCACATCACCATTGAGTAAAGCAATAATATCCTCTGCACTTTTAGCTTGTTTAAGTTTCTCTTCAACACCGTCATTTGAAAGCACTTTCGTTAATTGCTTGAGAATACCAAGGTGTTCATCGGATTTAGCCGCGATACCAATTGCAACATAAGCGATGTTGCCATCTCCCCAATTCACCCCTTCAGGAAAGTGATGCACGACCACGCCAGTTTTATTCACTAAATCACGGGTATCGGTCGTACCATGAGGAATGGCTATACCATTTCCTAAAAAGGTTGAGTTTTGTTGCTCACGATTAAGCATACCGTCCACATAGCCATTGGCGACCAGGCCACTCTCGGTCAACTGCTGTGCGATTGCCTTAATCGCCGTCAGCTTGTCGTCTGCTGCTCGTTGTAAAGTTATATCATTGTTGGTTAATTTCAGCATGGGTCATCGCCTCTCGCTTGGTTTATAAAATCGCTAATAAAAAATAGTTTACTGAACAAGGCTGAAACGATTCAGCAAATAAGTCAAAAAAATTCAGCAAATTGCTTTTTACTGTTTTAATAATAAAAATAGCATGAATTTCATACTTTTCAATTTTGCTGAAACCTTTCAGCTTTTATACTGAATCGATTCAGCGTATAATGCAAGTATTATATTATCAAGATCGAATTTTTTATGATCTTGTCGACAAAAATAAGGATCTTACCCATGACATTAGATCAAATTGCCAAACTTGCTGGCGTTTCAAAAACCACAGCCAGTTATGTCATTAATGGTAAAGCACAGAAGTACCGTATTAGTGAAAAAACCCAATTAAAGGTCATGGCGATCGTCAATGAACACAACTATCAGCCAGATCACGCAGCTTCTTCTTTGCGTGCCGGAAGTAGCCGATCTTTTGGTTTGATCATTCCCGATCTCGAAAACAGTAGTTATGCAAAATTAGCCAAGCTACTAGAGTCAAATTCGCGCAAAGCAGGCTATCAAATCTTAATCGCTTGTTCTGACGACGACCCAGAAATTGAAAAAAACGTGGTTCAAGCGTTATTAAGTCGTCGTGTTGATGCTCTATTTGTCGCTAGCGCACTGCCTAATGGCAGTGACTATTATTTAAAGATCCAACAACAAGGCACGCCGATCATCGCACTAGATCGAGCCTTAGATGATGAGTTCTTTGGTTGCGTTATCAGTGAAGATTTCGATGGTGCTTATGAATTGACTGAATCAGTGATCAGCCCACAGGTAAAATCAATCGGTCTTATTGGCGCGCTTGCTGAACTTAATATTTCGCGTCAGCGTCATGCGGGTTTTCAGGCACAAGCAAAACTAAAAGGGATAAAAACGATCAGTGGTTACGGAGATCATTTTAATAGCGAAGCAGGTAAAACTATTTTTCAACAATGGATAAAAAATGACTGCGTTCCCGATGCCATTATTACCACCTCCTATATTTTATTAGAAGGAGTACTAGATGTGATTATCGAACACCCTGAATTGATGTCAAAGGTCAAACTCGGCACCTTTGGTGATAATCGTTTACTAGACTTTTTACCCTTTAAAATTAATTCGTTATCACAACAGTTTGAACTGATTGCAGAGAGCGCCTTAGGCTTAGGCTTAAATGCATCCGCTAAGCGTTATCAAGCCGGCATAGAATTAATTCCTCGAAAACTTATTCTGCGCCAATAAAAAACCGAGTTAAACTCGGTTTTTAAGGTAAGAGAGACTACTGATATTAACTCTTTATCAAGCGTTGCCCTGTCGCTAATACGCCGGGGTAATCTGCCTCAGGCAGAAGCGCTGCAAGTTGCAATAATTTTTGTCCAAGCTCAACATTAGTTGGCGCAGAAACATTGATATGTCCCATTTTACGCCCTGCTCTTTGCGCTTTACCATACCAATGACTTTTCACATCACTGATTTCAAGTACCTTTGAACTAATACTTGCTTGGCCTAATACATTAATCATCACACTTGGCTTTTGTAGTTGTGTATCACCTAATGGTAGACCTGCAACAGCGCGTAAGTGATTCTCAAACTGGCTACAAGCAGTCCCCTGTTGGCTCCAATGTCCTGAGTTGTGTACACGAGGTGCAATCTCATTGACCATTAGCTGACCATCAACATCAAAGAACTCAATCGCTAATACACCAACATAATCCATGCTTGTTGCTAGTTTATGGAAGGCATCGATCGCTTGTTGTTGCACATTAGCATCTATTTCCGCAGCCAATGACAGAGTTAACACGCCATCAGTATGCTGATTTTCAGTAACCGGGTAGATATGCACATTACCCGCTTTATCACGCGCACCAATTACTGAAACTTCACGATCAAAAGGGATCATCTTTTCAGCAATAATAGTGTGCGGGAAGTCATCACTACCACTGGCAATAAATCCAGCCATTTCAGCCCAGATTTCATCAACCTGCTCGAGTGACTTAAGACGCCATTGGCCTTTTCCATCATACCCTGCTTGACAAGTTTTGATTACCAAAGGCAAGCCTAATAACGATACGGCTTCAATAAGATGTTCACGCTCAGTAATTAATTTAAAGGGTGCTGAGGGTACGCCACTCTTTTCCAATAAGTTTTTTTCGATACTACGATCGCCACCTGTTTTAATGGCGGCCTTACCAGGGAAGAACTTCCCACTTTGACAACATAACTCAAGCACATCGTCAGGAATATGTTCGAATTCGCAGGTGATCACATCAACCATTGCTATCGCTTCAACTAACGTTTGCTCAAAAGAATGAAAAGTCAGAGGGTGAATTATTTGCTCTGACCCCACATCGTAAGCGCGCACATGCAAATTAAGCGGAGCGCCTTCTAAGCTCATCATGCGTGCAAGTTGCCCTGCACCTAAAACTAATATATTCATATTAAATCGCAGGATCTGGGTTAGCTAATACAGAATCAGTTTGCTGTGCACGAAACTCATCGATTTTCGCAAGTAATTCAGGTTGCTGACAACCTAAAATTTGTGCGGCTAATAAACCCGCATTAGCAGCCCCGGCTTCACCAATAGCTAACGTACCAACTGCAACGCCTTTTGGCATCTGACAAATTGAAAGCAAAGAATCTATTCCTTTCAGGGCTTTTGACTGAACCGGAACACCTAACACAGGCAAGCTTGTAAAAGCGGCAGCCATACCAGGCAAGTGCGCAGCACCACCAGCACCAGCAATAATCACTTTAATGCCACGCTCAGCTGCACTTGATGCATAATCTGCTAATAATTGTGGGGTTCTATGTGCTGAAACAACACGTGTTTCATATGCAATTCCAAATGATTCTAACATATTCGCCGCGTGTTCCATGGTCGGCCAGTCAGACTTTGAGCCCATAATAATACCAACTTTCATACATACTCCTGCATAGGTTTTGGGGTGTTAACAATTACGATTTGTGCGTGATTATACACATAGCGAGTAGTTAATAGAACCAGTCAGAAGATACAAAATAGTGGAAAATTATCTTTGCTAGATAGATTTAACGGTGCGCTTGATAGAATGATCTACTTTTATTTTCTTATTAAGAGTTACTTTTATAGGGCCAGCAATAGTGACATGAATGACAGAAATTAATTAATTGACTTAACGCATTGATTTATTGATAATATTGACTTTTATTTGACAAGGAAGATCATGAAACTGCAACAAATTTACTTAGCACTAATGGCGACAGGACTAATCACCGCCTGTGCAAACACCGCTGTTGATAATACGCCACAACATCCCACATCAGTACTAACAGCAAAATATACCTTAAATGGCCTATATATTCCCGATCACCAAGGCGTCCAGACTGTATATACACAAGCGGATAAACGCACTATCCATGAAAAAGCAGAATTTGATAGCTTTTATATGGCGTGGGCAAATTATGATACAAGTGTCGTTTTTCGTATTGATCAAAACCTATTACTCAACATTGATCACGAAGATGAATCTTATCTCGAGTGTCCTCTCGCAGGTTGTAAGAACCCACTTGAAGAATATATGGCAAAGGTCGAAGAGAGCCCAGAGGAGGAGGAGGAATACGAAAGCTATGAAGATAAAAGTTGTCAGGTATCAGTCGTTGAAAACAACTATGAAGTCAATAAAACAGGCCAGCAGAGAAGCATTTCCGGCCTACCGACTGAAGAGTATACGCTCACCTGGACACTGAGCTTTGAAGATGAAAAAGGTAAGAAAGATACTAATTTAATTCAATTTATATTTTGGACGACAACGCCAAACGCTGAAATTAAAAAAGCGTGGAAGGTACATCAAACAGCAACAGATAATTACCTAGATGCAGTAGGCGACAATAATGCTATTGTGCGCTTATTAGGCAAAGAGGGTTATAAAGCAATCAGTTCATTTACAGGTGATATTGAGAAAACAGATAGTGAAGCACTCAGTGAGTTTGTAGCAGAGCTTAATAAAATTCAAGGTTATCCTCTCTCTATAAAGTTTGAATGGTTTCAAGACAACAAAGCCTGTGCTGAAGTAAAGCCCAAAAAAGAAAGCGCGAAACTAGATTTAAATGCAGATTTAGCCGATACCGCAACTAATTTCTTAGGTGGGCTATTAAAAGATGAAGCAGAAAAAAACGCAGATAAAGTAATAGCAGAATGGATGAAAGATGCACGCGTACGTTATATTTATGATGTTACTTCGGTATCAGAGAAAATGATTAACGACAGTAAATTTGAAGTTCCAGCTAATTACAAGTTAATAGATAGGCAGTAATTATACGCTAAGCCAATACCATTCATTGATGTGTTGGCTTTTTTAAGCTCACTCTCCGCCTTTACCATTCATTATAACCCTGACATTTCCTTATAAGCTATTAATAAACAAGCACTCATTTTTTTCTTTCTCTTCACAACAAAAATAAACAACATTTTATAGCAAATATAAATAAAAAAAACACAGTGAATTGAATGGTAAAAATACCAACTGGATACTATTGTTGCTATAACAAACGGTAGTAAGTACTGCATATGTACGCGCGTATTTTGACATTTGTAGCACTTCTCATCGACTAGGGAAAAGGGAGTTGGTCATGTCTACAATGCAACAAAAATCAATCCTAAGATTGATCTCATCACCACAGAATATCGCTTTATTAACCGTACTAGCAGCACTACTTTCATTTGTTAGTTATAGGGCTTGGCAAGAATACCTTATTTATCAAGTGAATGAGCTTACTGAATTATTTCCTACCGCAGCAGGAGGAGCTTCGGAAGTTGTCATTTCATGGGATGATTATGCAACCAATGAAGATGGTTATCAGGTCGTGCGTCGAGCAGAAGAGGAACAGGGGTATGACTTAATTGCTTCACTGCCATTAAACTCGACAGATTATACTGACTCAGAAATTTTACCTGAAGGAGAATATTGCTACCGTATCGCTGCCTATAATCAAGCAGGAAAAAGCTATTCTGACGATGCTTGTGTTTGGGTAGACGATCCCGCGGCAGCTACAGATCCAACAACCACAACAACAATTACATCACAATTCAGTGGCCGTCCAGGCAGGATTAAACTTGATGGCCGTGAGTTTTATAGCTTCAAAAGTAATTACCCATACAACAGTGATTACACAATGGAAGAGGTTACCGACCTTAACTTTGATATTAATGCAGGACTATTAAAGTTTAAGGATTCTGGCGCATACAGGTTTAAAGAGCAAGGGGAGGAGCTTGACAGAGGTTTTGCTAAATTTAAATTTAACGATAAAAATAACGTGACCTTTAGTTTACAAGGGTATGGAAAAAGACAAGTCGCTACATTATACCTATCGCTCGGAGTATGGGGCTTGGAAGGTGGTGACGCCGCACTGCATATTCAAGCAGGAGAGATGTCTCACTTAATTACCTTACCTACTCTCGATACATGGCATTATGCAACCGTTGATATCTCCTTTGATGAGTATACGCCCGTGACAATAACTCCGCTTGGAAGACATAAAGGAAAAAGCGCAATTAGAGTTGCAGGGATAATATTTACCGAGGCAAATACAGAGTAGCGATGCTTTAAAAATTATGTACTAAAAGTACTTTTCAAAGGCGACCATTCTTAATAATGCAGTCGCCTTTTTCATAACTGTTTATTTTCAGTCCCAAATTGCGCCCTATATAACCTCAGTTCTAGATAAGTAAATCCACACTGCTATTTCGGCCAACGTCTGCGTTAAGTTATCTAATACCAATCTAAATAAATAGCGGTTCTATTTTACAGGTTACAACAACTTATTTCTTGGTTATAAGTTTCACCAAAGGAACAGCCATTTATCTCAACTTATGCATTGAATTAAGCTATTTTTCCTACGAAAATTTAGACCATATACTTAACTCAGTTTGGTATTACAATCTCCTATTATCACGACGGTAATTCGCCTGAATTACGCAAGTTGAACAGCACTGTATATTAAAAATCACTACTCCCTAATTCAAAATACTATAACGCTTTCATTAACCAAATTAAGATTAATAGGCAAAGAAAATAGTAAGTAAACGCTTTTTAGGTAAATTCGGCATAGCGTGGTGGCTCATCAAAGTTACTGCGTCAAATGAAGCCTTAAAAGAGCAAGCAGTATTTCGCATTAAAAAACAAGTTTTGCCTTTATTAACATTATCGAAAAGTTATATCCGTTAAATGATTGGTGTAATGTTTATAAATCCGTTGAATTTTCTCCTCCTGTTTTATAAGTGCCCTTACCTCCTTATTAAAAGCATCACGAGTTACTTCATCCCTAAACAAAAAAGCACAATAGTTACGTCCCAATATCGGTGCATAATCGACGCGGGCATAAGTATCTATTTTACCTTCTTGTGCTAATTTATGACGTAGATAATGAAATATTTGAGTATCTAACTGTATGACATCGGTACGCTTTTTAAACAACATTTCAACTTGAGATTGCTGATTAAAAGTCTCTTTATAGAAAGGGTTAGACAATGCCATTAAAGCATATTCAGTACCTAATGTTTCAATCGCCCCTTGCCAAGCTAATATTCTCAGCGAGCTTATATCTTTTAAACTGTTTATTTTAAAGCTTTTTTCACTTAACGAAATGACAACATTCTCATAATAATAAAAACGATCAGAGAGGTACCCTATCAACTTCTCTTCAACCACTACCTGTGGCGTAATATCGGTAACAACATCGACATGACCACTCTTATAAGCTTTAATTCTGCGGGCGTAAGGATAATAAACCGGTAACATTTGATAAGGACTCTTATCAAATGAGGCGCGAGCAAGATCCACCAAAATACCGCGATCTTGATCCGGCATAACCCAAGGCAATAATGAATTTCCAAAAGCGACTTTTACTTGATTTTTCGCAAATAGAGGAGAGCACGTACTAAAAGTTATAAATAAGATAACAGTTATACAACACTTAAAAAAAAGCAGGGAAGAACAGGCACTTCTTCTCAATTTATTGTCCATCTTAATCCTTAATTTAATAACCCTTTATTTCAAAGTCATAAAAGATACTTAACCTCAATTCTGGTGAATGGAAGCGTTATGATGTTTAAAATCATGATGTTGCTACTTTTATAATACCGTACTGCTAGTTTTGCGTAGTTCAAGGCAAATTATCGTCGCAATAACGGGTTATTGGTAGATGATTTAACGCCGAAATTCACGCAAATAGCGGTATTGTATCGCTTTGCTTATCCAGAACTGAAGTTACTTAATAACGATAGTTCTTTAATCACATAACCGCGATATTAATTGAAAATTTATGACAACATGAAGAGGAGTCTGAGATCTAGATAACGACATATTCGGATATGTATATAACCTAGGGTCTGTTGATCTTTGCCGTTTAAATTTTGTTCAACACAACGCGTTTTGAGCAAGGCAGACGGGATGTGGCTTAGTCATTCTAAGCGAATTTCGTCTAACACAGGGCAAAGCGTGTTGTGTTGAACCCGAAGGGCAACATTTGTTGACCATTTTTACTGCGTTTTCGCCTATTGATGTGGAATAACCACACGGCATAGGCTCAGCCTTGTATAAATAGCCAACAAATTGTTGCAAAAATAAACTTGAAAGATCAACAGACCCTAGTAATTTGTAAAACAAATAGTATGCTTACCAAAATATTTAAGCGTGGGTGGTTTTACATTTTATAATTATCAGGTAGATTGCATTACATTTGATCTAAAGGAGATTATTAATGAATCCAATCATACAAACACTTAAAGAGCATAATGTTAGTGATGAAAAAATCGCAGAGGTTTTTCAAACATTAACCGAGAATCCACTCGGAGCAATGACGATTATTCAAAGCCTCGGCATTCCATCCGAAAAGTTACAACCACTAATGATGTTAGTCATGAGCCAGCCTGATTTAATTAAACAAGCAGTGGAAGAACTAGGATTAGACTTTGCCAAAGTTGAAGCGGCCAAAGAAAAACTTCAACAGCAGCAACAATAAACCTATTAGCAACATTACATAAGCTTCGGCTTTTCTATATCGCTCTATGGTGCCTTATAAGACAGTTCCTTGAAGGCACCAACATATTTTAAATACTGGTTCAATTTGCATTAACAGCTAATCGAAGTGATAGGCTTCAAGTATTTCTTGATACTGCGTTTGAAGTTTCAAATTATCTAAAGCCATTTGCCAACGCTTAATTTCTTGTACTGGGATATTTTTAGAAAAAGCTAGATAAAGATCCGTCGAAAAAAGCCTAATGCCAGTACGTTTAAAGTCTTTCGCTTGAAAGCCACTATTAACGACCAAATCATGCATGACAGCAGACCCTGCGGCCATTAATGGTACCCTTCCAGTCATTAACATTTTAACCGACTGCTTGGGATTATTGGTTAATACTAAATTTGAAAAACCTAAATCTTCTAAGAAGACTTGCTCAGGAAAATCACGTGTAACTGCAATAAAATCAACTTGCTTTGCCTGCGATGTTAGTTGATAAAAAGTATCATGCTCAGCACGTTGAAATAGATAAATACTATCAGCTAATATGGGCCCAACCCATTGGTATTTATCCTCTCTATCAGCAGTTCTTGCCATGGCAAATAAAAGGTGATTAGGTTTATGTTCAATATTTTTTACAGCTCTTGCCCAAGGAAGAACTTGAATATTATCAGGGTGTCCGACTTCTTTGAGTAATAATCGAGTAATTTCAACGGCCACCCCAGTAAATTCTCCATCGTCGTTATAATAGCCAAAGGGGTGAAACTCTTCAGTCATTACCTTATAAACCGATCCAGCATGCAATACGCCAGAAAAACATAAGGAAATGAGGATAAAAAAACGATATTTATTCGTATAGCGCATAACATAACCCGATCAATTAATTAATAGATCTTTATTTTAGATTGGAAGATACTTTCTGCCCAACTCTCTTACTTAAAAATAAAGTAAATAGCTTTTTTTATGGTTATTGATTAGACATAAACAAAGATAGGTCAATACGTTGCTGAAAACTTTTGCTATAAAAAGGGGTCTCAATTTCAATACTTAGTGGTAGCTGAGGATCTAACAACAATGAAAAAATATTACTAAAAAGATCGCTAGGTTTTATGCTTAGTGGGACTTCAATACTGTTTTTCCCATGCGAAATTTTTTGATTACTAAGCCCACCAGTAAATAACTCTTTACCCGCAGATGACACTCCATAACGAACAGAATCAAGTGGGATTGAAAAATCATTAAGGTTTTCAATTTCAAGATTAAGTAATAGCGTTACCTCCTCGAAAGTGGCACTTTTAACCTGTAAGTCACCTATTTTAAGCTCAGGAAGAAATAGCACAGCGGATTTTTCAAAGGGAATAGTCATACCCAGCGTATTCACTGTTCCTTCAATTTGATAGGCGATCTTCTTTTCGTTTAACAATATATTTTTTAATGATGAAAGTGACTCCTGCGTCAACTTAATAGATAAATTCAGCTCTTTATCTGCATTTGCAGGTAAAGTACCAATAGCGTCAGTTTCTCCTTCTAATAGCGTTTTATTGTTTAAGGAAAGCTGATAATCAATACTATTAACCGGTATAGAAAAATCATTTGTATTAATAATTTTAAACCTCGGTAATAGCTCAATTTCACTTGTTGAAACTTCTCCAAGGGCAATGGATTGATAACTGACTTTGGGCTGTTTGACATAACTTTTTAGCTCATTTTGTAATGTAGAACAGCCAGTAAGTGTTACTAGCAACAAAGTAATCAGAATTTTTTTCATGAAAGGGCCTATGATTTCAGCAAAGTTATGGAACGTATTAATTGATTCTAGAGCTTATCGCACTTTTCCGTTTAAAGTTTTCAGCACAACCTCCATGTTAAGCGATTTTCAATCGGCCAATAAGTAAAAGCTATTTTAGTTTTGCATTGCGCACTGTTTAACCCAGTCACATATTGCAAAGGCAAAGCCTATTATATCGAATTCAAAGGAGAAACACTTGTTGCCTACTTTACTACGATTTTGTTTACTGGAGGGAAATACTACACCTTATAGACTCTGTCTTTTATAAATAGACAAATAGAGCAAAGGCAAAGTGGGATGTTTACAACCCGTAGGGCAACCCTTGTTGTGTTGAACCCGAATGGCAACATTTGTTGTAAAAATAAACTCGAAAGATCAACAGCCCTCTAGTAGCCTCTTCATGCTATACAGTTATTACGTTAAAGTCGGGAGAACCTGATTATAAAAACGACTTTGAGCAATAGTTATACCAAACGAAATAAATAACAGATCTATTTTACTGGTTAAAGTAACTTATCGCTTCGTTGAAATTTTCAAAAAAAGAAACAAACATTTAGGTAAATTTTCGCCTTGAGTTAAGTCTCTTTCCTGAGCAAATTTAAATCGAATGCTTAATTTGATTGGTATTAACTGCACAAAGTCACGTAATAATGGTTTTACTTAATCATTGCCTCAGCAGGTACATAATATGACTGCATCTGATGTGCCTCAGCAACACTTTCACAAGTCAGTTTACCATTCATCACATTAAGCCCGTTCAATAACCCTTTATCGCTTTTAAGAGCGGCGTTGTATCCCATATTGGCAATCTTAATAATATAGGGCAGGGTCGCGTTATTAAGCGCAAAAGTTGAAGTGCGTGCAACTGCACCTGGCATATTAGCTACGCAATAATGTACAACTTCATCAACAATATAGGTGGGATCTTGATGTGTCGTAGCATGAGATGTTTCAAAGCACCCACCTTGGTCAATGGCAACATCAACAATTGCGGCCCCCGCTTTCATATGAGCTATATGTTCACGAGTAATCAACTTCGGTGCAGCAGCCCCCGGGATCAACACCGCGCCAATCACTAAATCGGCAGCTAACACCTCTTTTTCTAATGCGTCAGCAGTGGAATAAATTACTTTTGCTGTATTGCCGAACTGAATATTTAAATTACGTAACGTCTCTATATTACGATCCAATATGGTGACATCTGCACCTAGGCCTACCGCCATTTGCGCAGCATTATTGCCCACCATACCACCACCGACGATCACCACTTTGGCCGGAGCAACGCCGGGTACACCTCCGAGAAGTAACCCACAACCTTGATTAGATTTCTCTAAGGTTTGTGCGCCAGCTTGAATCGCCATACGCCCTGCAACCTCAGACATCGGCGCGAGAAGAGGTAACCCTCCGCGAGCATCGGTCACGGTTTCATAGGCGATACAAATAGCTTGAGAATCTATTAAGTCTTTGGTTTGTGCTAAATCAGGCGCGAGGTGTAAGTAGGTAAATAAAATCTGTCCCTCTCGTAACATTGCACGCTCAACAGTAAGGGGCTCTTTTACCTTAACAACCATTTCTGCTTTAGCAAAAATATCAGTTGCGAATGGGTAAACGAGCGCTCCGGCATCAATATAATCTTGGTCGCTAAATCCAACACCAATACCTGCATCTTGTTGCACAATCACTTCATGGCCATTGTGCACTAATTCACGCACACTAGCGGGGACCATACCAACACGATATTCATGATTTTTTATCTCTTTAGGCACACCAATAAGCATAATATTCCCCTCTTGACTGATTAATACCTATCTACATAAGTATCTGATCTAGCTTGTTGGTTTAATGACAGGTAAGTGCGCAATAGCAGCGATTACATAATCATACGCCTTGCTCTCTATCATTTTTCTCAACACACTTTGACCGCCATATTATGCGCAATGGTATAATTGAAATTGTTATCAATTTGTTAACGTTAACAGTGGTGCGTTTATTATAAGCAGCTTCTACTAGTTTTATTTACTCTATTCCTGCGTTTATCGACTAGTATTTAGTTGATATAACTACCAAGCGTACCATTTAAAGTTATTTAGTCTGCAAGCAGGAGGTGTTTAGGTTGATATCACTAGACAGAATAGATCGCCATATTTTACGAGCATTACAGAAAGAGGGGAGAATTTCTAATGTCGCTTTGTCCAAAAAAGTAGGCTTGAGCCCAACCCCTTGTTTAGAGCGAGTGAAACGTTTAGAAAAACAAGGCGTAATAAAATCGTACACCGCACTGCTCGATCCTAAACATTTAAATGCATCACTATTAGTATTTATCGAACTGACACTAAAACGCTCTAGCCCTGATGTATTTGAACGCTTCAATCAAGCAGCAAAAGAACTCGACTCTATTTTGGAGTGTCACCTTGTATCAGGCGACTTTGATTACCTATTAAAAACACGCGTTACAGATATGTCAGCCTATCGTAAAGTACTCAGCGAAACCTTAATTGCATTGCCTGATATAAAAAGCTCACGTACTTATGTGGTAATGGAAGAAGTGAAAGATTTGACTGCAATTAATATTGCCCATTAGGCGCATTAATGATGATTCAATAGTGGTTGAAATGATTTTACAATCAACCACATAATATTGATTTATTTTAAAAGTTTATCTCCGATGCATGCACGCGCTTTTCGTCCAGTGTATTTTCATAATGACTCGATTCTTTAATATATGACCATGAGTAAATACTGGTCTTATGTTGTTCTGCTAACTGCCAAATAACCGCATCAATATCTTTACCTGTAACGTCTTTAGTTGAAGTTAATAACTCTTTAATCATCGATACCATTTTCATTTCTCTTTGTTAATAAACATTAATATTTGAACCCGTAAACAGATCTGCGATTTATCTCGTTTACTATTACTTTCCTATGAAAAGTAAATCAGATAATCGGCAATTCAATTACTATGCTGACCTTAACTTTCACAGTTCCATATAAATTATTTTTCTACTTTTAATCGACACGCCTCTCGATAGCATCAATTATTCTTTTTCAAGCGTTCTCTGATGAACATCGATATAACGTGCTCGTTTTTTTGCTTTTAGATACTTAACATCCACGATAACCAGACCATCAATGCAATTGCTAAAATCCGGATCAATATTGAAATCAACAAATTGCACGCCACCATGTTCACAAAGCTCGGTGTATTGCTTATAAAGCGTTGGCACACTTACTCCCATATTGGCGAGCATTGTTTTAAGTTTTGCAAAATCCTTAGCGTAATCATCTGCGCTAAAAAAGCGCCATAGCTCATCCTCTAACTCTTCAGAAAGCTGATAACTGTCACGCCCGTAAGCGAGATCGCCTTGAGCAGGAAAATATAACTGATAGAAATACACTAAAAAGGCCTGCGCACGTTGAGGTAAAGCAGCGCTTAGGGTCACAGGACCAAGTAAGTAGCGGTACTGAGGGTTTTGCGCTAAAAATGCGCCAATACCTTGCCATAAATAATCTAAACTCCTTTTTCCCCAATACCGCGGTTGCACAAAGCTACGCCCAAGCTCAATCCCTTTTTCAAAATAAGGCAACATCTCATCTTGGTAATTAAAAAGTTTATCGGTATATAAACCACTGCTATCAGAACCTTTCATTAGCCTTTGTATTGGGCTAAAACGATAAGCGCCGACTATTTCTAAATCTTCCGGATCCCATAAAATCAGATGCATATATTGGTGATCAAAGGGATCTAAATCGCGCTTATTGCCCGTACCTTCACCGACAGAGCGAAAAGTGAATTCACGCAATCGCCCTAGTTCCTTTAAAATAATGCTAGGTTGCTCTGACTGATATAGGTAGATCTGTTTACCATCATTAGTAGTGCCGAGTTGCTCACAATGCTCAATGCTTTTCTTTAGCTCTACACGGTTAACCGGATGAGCAATTGCAGACTCGGTTTTAAATAAGCTCTCTTTCCTCTTCGCAACACGATATAACTGCTTCTGTAATAGTTTTATTTTTAATGTATTAGCTATTTTCGAATCACCATAACTTGTATAGGGAATAGACTTTCCAATACTAAGTTTTATGCAGGTATGATTGTGCTTAAACATCTCTTTAACTAATAACAGGCTAGCAAGCGGCTTATAAAACAAAGAGGTAGCATAAAAAGTGAGAGAGTTACGCGCTTGAATATGAATTGGTAAAATGGGAGCTTTAGCTCGTTCGGCAAAGGTTAAAAAACCCTTTTCCCAAGCCCTATCACGAATACCTTGCGGGGTTACCCTTGAAACCTCGCCAGCAGGAAAAATAATAAGTGCCCCTTCATCATCTAAAAATTGATGAATATTTTTCAGGTCACGCTTTAAGGTATTACCCGTTAAATTATTTACTGGTAATAAAATATCTTGTAAAGGTGGCACTGACATTAGCAGTTCGTTTGCCACTACTTTTACATCTGGGCGTAATTTACGAATGGTATGTAATAACGCAAAGGCATCCAATGAACCTATTGGGTGATTGGCGATAATCACCACACGACCAGTTACTGGAATATGTTCGATTTCACTATCAGTTGTAGCGATTTTAAATTCAAAATACTCTAATGCTTTCTCGACAAAATCAAAACCAGAAAGCAAAGGGTAGCGCTGTGCAAAGTCGATAAACTCTTTTTCATGCAGTAAACGTTTAAAGACAAATTTAAGTAACTTATGTCTTTTGCTTGCAATCGGCAATGCCGGAAACTGCTTTAATAAAAATTGCTCAGTAGAAATCATAATCGCCTCAATCTCTCGCCCTGTTGTATTTGATGCCAAGAGAGTAAGAAAGACAGATGACAGAGGAATGACAGAAATATGTAGAATTAAATATTATTCAATAACAGCGAACAAGATAGAGAGAAAAGCTATTTTTCTGATTAAATAATGGCAAGGTGTCAGTCTAAAAACCACCAAATAGGCTTACTTGGTGGTTTGGGAGCAATAATGCCGCTATTTTATAGTAGCAAATGTAGCGCGCCGACTTAATTCGATCGCGATAACCGCTTACTCTTTTCCGTAAACGTTGTTTTCTTGCTCTAAAACACGAATAAAAGTCGTACGTTTAGTAAGCTCTTTTAACTTTGAAGCTCCGACATATGTACAGGTTGAGCGAACGCCCCCCATAATATCCTGAATAGTGTCAGCAACCGTACCTCGATAAGGTAATAATACTGTTTTTCCTTCAGCTGCTCGATAATTAGCAACGCCTCCTGAATGTTTTTCCATAGCACTTTTTGAAGACATGCCATAAAACTTCATGAATTTTTTCCCCTCTTTTTCAATAATGTCACCGCCACTTTCAGTGTGCCCTGCTAACATACCGCCAAGCATCACAAAATCAGCGCCACCACCAAATGCTTTCGCAACATCACCCGCACAACTACAACCGCCATCGCCTATAATGTGCCCACCAAGACCATGGGCAGCATCTGCACATTCAATAATTGCAGAAAGTTGCGGGTAACCAACACCAGTTTTAACGCGAGTAGTGCACACAGAACCGGGGCCAATGCCCACTTTAACAATGTCGGCGCCCGCGAGAATCAGTTCTTCCACCATATCGCCAGTGACAACGTTACCTGCAGTGATCACCTTATCAGGGAAGGCTTCTCTAATTTTAATAACATAATCAACAAGATGTTCAGAATAGCCATTAGCGATATCAACACAGATAAAAGCAATTTCATCCGATAACGCCATAATATCTTTGGTTTTTTGAAAATCGTTATCAGAGGTCCCCGTTGAAACCATGACATTTTGGATAACAGCACTGTCCGCTGATGCCACAAAACCAGCCCAATCAGCAACGGTATAGTGTTTATGAATAGCAGTTAATGCGCCATGTTGAGCCAATGTAGTTGCCATCGCAAAGCTTCCCACTGAATCCATATTAGCAGCGACAACCGGTACACCACTCCACTTGTGGCCACTATGCTTGAACGTATACTCTCGCGCTAGCTCTACCTGTGAGCGACTCTTAAGCGTTGAGCGTTTTGGACGGAAGAGGACATCTTTAAAACCTAACTTTATATCTTGTTCAATGCGCATGACTGTTTCCTATGTTTATTTAAAAAATATCAACAAGCTGGCTTTTATTGACTGATAAAACAACAGGCAAAAAAAAACCGAAACACTTTTACAAGTGCCCCGGTTGAAAACAGTATAGTGACAAAAATCAGTTAAACAAGCATACGAGCGTCAATCTATTAACATCAAAAAATAAAAGAAAGTCCCTGAGAACGCCAATACTCTAAGATATTGCTTGTTACCTTAATGCAGGCATCAATTCAATTAATGTTTGCGTGTCTGAATTGTTATGCATATTAATAACGCTATTAATTTCATCTTCTGATAGGTCGATAAACTCAATCGCCTGAGTCATTTCATACCCGGTAGTTTTGAAAGTACTCGGAATGGCACCCAAGCTATATACGGTATCTAAAAAGTGAATTGGATCCATTTTTTTACCCATCAAATTATCCTCTAAAATAACCGGCACAATCCCCGCTTCTATAAGCTTTATGGTCGCATTAATCAACTCTTTTTCCGAAACGACTCCCGAAATAATCGCTTGATTCTTGCCAGCTTGTTGCATGCCTTTTACCACTTGATTGATATTACTCACCGATTGTAAATTAGCAGGTTTACTTAATGCTGCGGTATAACTTTTACCCTCTGCAGAAATATTAAAAGTCGCCATACCTGAACCTGGCACAAAGGAGTAAGTTACGTAATTACTCCATTGTCTCGCACGGTAAGCGATAGCTTCCTTATTATCATGTTCCGCTAATTTAATATTATTAGCATCAAGATTAAAGGTAACTGACGCCATTTTATGGCGATTCCCTTGGTATAAATTGTATCGTTGCTGAATACCATAACGCGGGCTTAAAATTATTTTTTCCTCACCATTCAACGCACCAAGAATTTGATCCGTTTTGGTTAACTTAATGCCAGCTTGCTGCATACGTTTAAAAGTGGGTCGAGTGTAAACTTCGGTGGAAAAAACAGCATCACTGACAACAAATACGTCAAACCCCATTTTTTTCAAACCTAATACTGTTTGCAAGACGCACACATCGGTTTCAGCACCAGCAACGATTATTTGCGTAATACCATTGTCTAATAATTGTTGCATTGCGTTATTAATTGGCGCTTCTTGGGTCGAATTAAAATAAGCCTTATAGAAACGTTGTGTTGTCTCTGATAACTCACTTTCTATTTGCGTAATAAACGGCGAGTGCATTTCAGGAAAACCTTCATAGGTAATGCTCGTTTTCAATCCAGCCTCTTTTGCACCTTGAGCAAGTGTAGCGATGCGAGTAATTTTATTTAAAATATCATGGTCAATATTTTGTGGTGGAACAGGGTATTGTGGATAATAAAGCGTTGGCCAAAAATCTGCAGTGCCAGGTACATAAGCTTGTTGCGCATCAATAATTAATAGCGCGCTATTATCCTTATTAAATAAAACCTGTTTCTCAACTTCGATATGTTGATGCTGCGCATGCACTAACGCATGACTTCCCCACTGCAGATTTTTCTCTTTTTGCCAATGACCGCTACTTGCAGAATGCGATACAAAAGCACCTGCGATCAACAAACCACAAGCTAATTTTTGAGTGTTTTTAATCATTATTTTTCCTTATTTTATTGTTTAGTAAAATCCATTTAATTCACAGCACGTTTTGCGAATTAAAAAATATATTCCAATAAAACAAGGTGTTATTCGTACAACATTATAAAGCTGAACCTTTGTAAACACTATTATTTAAGCTAGCTCACACTTTATTGCCAAGCCTTGCTTTCTAAACTGCGAAGGGGTAAATCCAGTATGTTTTTTAAATGCGCTATTAAAGGTCGATTTACTATTAAAGCCATTTTCTAATGCTATTTCCAAAATGGTGAGGTGTCCGTATTGTTCATCTTTTAACTGTTTTTTAACCGACTTCAAACGATGACCATTCACATAGTCGAAAAAGTTACATTGATAAAACTGATTAATCACCTGACTTACATAATGACTGGGCACATCAATTTTTTCAGAAACTTGAGCCAGTGTTAAACGAGATTGAGAAAAAATTCCCTGGGCCATAATTTGCTCTAATTGCTCTGCAATCTCTGCTAATTGAGGTGAAGCTAATTTTGTCTGAGCATATTTTTCTGGTTTTGCTACGTCCACCGTTTTGTGCATAAAAGGAAGATAACAGAGACTTAGATAGGTCATGAGATTGATCCAAACAACAGTAGGAAGGTAGCTCAACATATACAAAAGGGCAGCAGGTAATGGGATAAAAGCTAAGCCAAATATGACCACAAACCACATGATAATATGCACAATCAGCATCGATAATAGCCAGCTTGAGTGGCTTAATTGAGCACTAGCGGTACACTTTTGTTGCTTATATTTGCTGTGCAGAATTACCGCTAAGGCGCTGATTGAATAAAACAGGGGATGCCATAATGTGAGTGACTGAATAAGCATCACAGGCTCACTAAAAATAGCCCACTGCCCACCTTCTAAATAAGCATTAATAGCAGTTAAGCGCATCTCTGTAGTCAGCATAAATACTTCAGGAATAATCATCATAAAATACAATAAGGCAGGTAAAAAATGCATTAGATGCCAATAACTGAGCTTTTTGTCTGTAAGTAACTGCAAAACCCACAATAACAACAATGGGCCATAAACTATGTCAAATGAGAACCAAAAACCAAACCACTGGCTAATCGGCAGTGCGATTTTAAAATAAAGCAGTAGCTTACTTATAATTTCAAATGAAAAAAGTGCTAGCCATCCAGAAAGCAGGAACTGCTTTTTACGATACATCAAGGTAGAAAAAATAAGAGATTGAAATACCCCAACCGATAACAGGGTATAGACAATCACGTTTAAACTGAGAAATTCATCCATAAATAACATCAGGTAAAAAAATGGTGGCACTATTATTCAGGCAATTAAGCATCGACTCAATGTAATACGATTAAATTTTTGTATAACATTGATTTAAAACAGAAGAGATAGCTTTCAATTGATTATCGACTTTAACCTCATAAATATACGATCTCATTATGCACTTACAATAGCTCGCGATAATGAAGGTGAAACGCATACTAATCACGCACTATAAAGCATAAAAATTTAATACCATAAGTACCTTTTAAACGATTCCACCTCAACCCTATATTGTTATATTATAACATTATAGGTAACATGATCATAAAGTGGTAATGCACAAAAAAGATCGTATCGTTTCTAAGTCATTTCATGACTTTAGATTGTAAAAAAAGATAAAGGTATCACTGTGATAAAAATTAATAATTTATGTTTTTCGTGGGCGAATAAACCCATCATCGATATTCCTGAGCTTCTGATTAATCATGGTGAACACCTGTTTATTGAAGGGCCAAGTGGTTCTGGTAAAAGTACACTATTAAACTTATTGGCCGGTGTATTAATACCACAAGAAGGTGAAATAACTGTTTTAGATCAGCCTCTTAATAAGTTATCAGGCAGTGAAAAAGATAGCTTTAGAGCTAATCATATTGGCTTTATTTTTCAACAGTTTAATTTAATACCTTACCTCAGTGTTATTGATAACATCACCCTGCCCTGCTCATTTTCAAAATCTAGAAAAAACAAAGCGATCACCCGCAGTGGCAATTTAAAAAATGAAGCAATCCGTCTATTAAATGCATTAGGATTGGATGATAAGGAGCTGTTTCAACGTTCAGTCACTGAGTTAAGTGTCGGCCAGCAACAACGAGTGGCAGCAGCAAGAGCCATGTTAGGGTCACCTGATATTATTATTGCTGATGAGCCTACTTCTGCGTTGGACAATGAACATCGACAAGCATTCATTAAAACACTGTTTATTGAATGTGAAAAAGAAAATATTACCCTCATTTTTGTTAGTCATGATAAAAGCCTAAAACAACATTTCAAGCACACGATTAACTTACCTGAAATAAATGCAATCATGATGGAGAACTTGTAATGGCTATTTTATCATTAGCGTTCAAGAGCTTATGGAACCGTAAACTCACATTTTTTATCACGCTTTTCTCGATAGCGATCAGTGTGACATTATTACTCGGCGTTCAGACATTAAAAGATGAAACAAAAACGAGTTTCATGAAAAGTATCTCTGGTACGGATCTCATTATTGGTGCGCGTGGTGCATCATCACAGTTATTATTAAGCTCTGTTTTTCATATAGGTAATACGACCAACACTCTAAAATATAGCTCTTATGAACAGATAGCAAAATTACCTACTGTCGAGTGGGCAGTGCCAATCTCGCTCGGAGACTCGCACAAAGGTTATACAGTAATGGCTACTGATTTAAGCTTTTTTGAACATTATAGTTATGCCAATAAACAAAAGATTGCAATTCAAAAAGGAAAAATATCAACAGATATGTTTGCGGTTGCGATTGGTGCAGATGTTGCGAAAAAGCTCAACTATAAAATTGGTGATAGCATTATCATGACCCATGGAGGAGGTGAAATTCATGGACATGATCATGATGATATCCCCTATTTTATTAGCGCCATTTTAAAGCCAACCTTTACCGCTATTGATCAAACACTGATCATCTCATTAGAAGCAATGGAAGCAATGCATGCCGATGACCATGGGCATATAGGCGCGTTATCGCATGAGACACACGCAAACCATGACGAGCACGAACATCATGAGTCACACGCAAACCATGACGATCATGAACACGAGCACCATGAATCACATGCAAGTCATGACGAACACGAGCATCATGAATCACATGCAAGTCATGACGAACACGAACACGAGCATCATGAATCACACGCAAGTCATGACGAACACGAACACGCGCATCATGAATCACACGCAAGTCATGACGAGCATGAACACGAGCATGAACACGAGCATCATGAATCACACGCAAACCATGACGAGAACGAACATCATGAGTCACACGCAAACCATGACGAGCATGAACATGAGCACCATGAATCACACGCAAGTCATGACGAACACGAACACGAGCATAATGAATCACACGCAAGTCATGACGAGCATGAACACGAGCATCATGAATCACACACAAGCCATGACGAGCACGAACACCATGAAACACATGCAAACCATGACGAGCACAAGCACCATCAAGACACACCAGAACAAAAGATTGCACGTTTACTAAAGTTAAAACCAGACAATATCAATGCGATTTTTGTCGGGCTTACCTCACGCCAATCAGTACTTGGCATGCAACGATATGTAAACACTTTTCAAGCAGAGCCACTATCGGCGATCATGCCAGCAGTTGCACTTCAAGAGTTATGGCAATTCTTTAGCATTGCAGAAACGGCTTTAGATATCGTGACTATTTTTGTTGTTTTAGTTGGATTGCTAGGCATGCTGAGTATTATTTTGATGAGCCTAAATGAACGAAGAAGAGAGATGGCAATTTTACGCTCCGTAGGTGCTCGCCCAGCACATATATTTGCACTAATTATCGGTGAAGCAGGCTTTGTTTGTTTTGCTGGTATTATGCTTGGTATCGCGTTAATGTATTTCTTGCTATTAACGTTGCAAGCACCTTTAGCAACCTATTATGGCTTTTATCTTGATATCAATATGCTGACATCAAGCGATCTCTTTATTTTATTCATTATTCAGGCTAGTGCATTACTCATCGCATTAATTCCTGGTTTATTAATTTACAGGTACTCTTTGTCTGACGGCATGAGTATTAAATTTTAGGAAGTAATATGAAGCCCCTCTTCTTGCTATGCTTGTCACTCTGTTTTGCTTCAACGCTCCAAGCAGCTGAACCGATAAAAATAAGCTGGCAAGATTTGAGGGGGAAAATTGCTCCCTACGAAGATCCTTTTATAGATCTCAGTAACGATCAACTTTATCACCTATCGATTTCAGCACGCATCACTGAGCTACAAAAAAAAGCCCCCGAAAAAGTGACCCCTGAAATGCTTGATGCAGCTGAAAGTGCAAAAGCAGCACTGATCGCAGAAAAGCTAGATATTGATTACCTACTTGCACAACGGCTTATTTTAATGGAAAAACGCCAGCAAGCGGCGGTAGCTACCAATCCGACACTAGCCGATAAACAGATAGAAATGCCCGGTTATATGCTCGCCATTGAATTTGATGGTGAGCTTGTTTCAGAATTTCTTTTAGTGCCCGTTGTTGGCGCTTGCTCACACAAGCCCGTTCCTCCAGCCAATCAAATCGTCTTCGTTAAAACTAAAACTCCCGTTAAAGCTGGCTCACCTTATATGCCAATTGTTGTTACCGGACAATTACGACTTAAGCCACAAGCAAAGGATCTATATTTAGTTGATGGCAGTAAACGCATCGAGATGGCATATAGTATCGAAGATGCAACTATAGAGCCTTTTTAGTCGCGAATAGACTGTCATTGTCTGCACAACATTAAAAATACTCTATTTGCAGCAATTGACTACATCAAGAGCAGAGAATACAAAATCAACAGCCCCTTCTATTGCGCATAAAAATTTACACTATCAAGGTGTAAGTTTTGAAGTTAGTTGTTCTCCCTTAAAAACTCACAACACCGGTAGCGTAAATTTTAACAAGTAAGACGGATCACCTTTTTCATTCTTTTAGTATTATGATTATTCCGCAGTGTAAAACTTATTTTTTATGCCATATTTACTAAGGAAAATAAATTTACTCCCACTGCAGAATTTGTCACCGACAGTAAGGTTGCCTATGGAAGATACTATTCGAAAGATAATTAAAGGGGTTTCAAATACCTTTGGCCATGACTTTCTTGATCAAATCTCATTAATTATGGCGGAGATAGTTGAAGCAGATTATCTTTTTGTTGCACGTCTTGACGAAAAAAATAAAGTATCTCACACCCTCTCTTTAGTTCATCAAGGTGAACACTTACCCAATATTAGCTATGACTTAGCGGGCACGCCTTGCGCAAAAGTTATTGAAGATACAATATGTTGCTATCCACGCGATGTTAGTCAGGTTTTCCCAGATGATCAATTACTCATCGATATGAACATTAAAGCCTACATCGGCACTCCACTCAAAAATGCACAGGGTGGTGTATTTGGGTTGATTGTTGCCCTCTATGAATCACCGATTGATAACCAAAGTGAAACCACCACATTATTTGAGCTGTTTTCTGGGCGTATTGCCGCAGAGGTCGTTAGAATGGAGTTTGAGCACCAACTGCGTAGCCTAAATGAACGACTTGAGCTTAAAGTCAAAAAGCGCACCAAATCACTCGAAGATACCTTAAGTCGATTGGAGCATGCCAAAACCAAATTAGTTGAATCTGAAAAAATGGCAGCCTTAGGAAACTTAGTTGCCGGTGTTGCTCATGAGGTTAATACCCCACTAGGCATTGCCATCACATCACATTCGATCATAGAAGATCAACATAAGAAGCTCAGTAAAAAAATAGAACAAAACAGCCTTACTGTTTCTGATATGCAATCTTATTTAAAAGATGTTCATAGTTCGCTTGATTTACAATTTCATAATCTTGAACGCGCACGACACCTACTCGATAACTTTAAACGTACCGCCACCGATCAACACATTGTCGAGTGTGAACAGATCAACCTTAAACAATATTATCAACGAGTGGTTGATACCTTACACTCTGTATTAAAAACTAAAAACGTAGATGTTGCTTTAACGATACCTGACGCGCTCACTGTCAATACATTACCGGGGATCCATGCTCAAATTATTACTAACCTAATTAACAACAGCCTAATGCATGGATTTAGTAATAAGAACAACAATAAAATAACGCTGATTATTAGCCAAAAGGAAAATGATCTTTATGAGGTTAACTATCAGGATAATGGGCTAGGAGTGAGTAAAGAAAAACATAAAAAGATATTCGAGCCTTTCTACACTACAGCAAGAAAGTCGGGAGGAAGTGGCCTAGGACTATCGATTGTTTATAACCTTATTACGCATAAACTAAACGGTAATATAAACGTCATTGATTGCGAAAAAGGATTTCATCTCCATTGGACTTTTAGACCTCAAAAAGGACTTTGACCCTCCTTTCATGATGAATACTCAAAGATACGCTTATTTTTGAATCGCGTTATCACAGCCATCACGCGATTTATTCTCTTCATTCATTAACAATATCGTCAGATATATTTTGGTTGGTAGCGAAAATATAATTCCACCAGCCACACAAGCAGCACTGATAATAATACCTGTTACCCCTAACTCTTTGATTGAATCACTATAATTGTGCAGATAAAAGCCCAGTGCAAATAGTAACAACCCTAATATAATGGAGCATTTGAGTAATCTGATTTGTGTTGCTGGACGCATAACCACTCCATATAAAAAATTAACGTATTTAATACCAAATCCACTAAATAACTGATCAATCTGACTGGTTAAAAGAAGCTATTTCAGCGTTAAAAATTTCGTAAAGGGAACAACCATTTGCATCAATTTTCGCCTTGAACTAACTCCTTTTTCCTGCGTAAAATTTGATCACTATATTAGCGGAATTGGTATAAGTATAGAATGACTTTCACAGCTTAATGTAAATAAGAAAACGCTCAGGCACTGTTGTTCTTTGCACTTTAAGTTGTCTTCAAAATAGTGCAAAATAAAATAAAGATCTCTTCCATTTTATTGGTCAACACCGCTTATCTCAAAGTTAACACTTTCGTAAAAGACACCTTATCTTCAGAAGCTAGAGTTAGGCAGTGCAAGAAAAGTTATCTCTTCTTGCGTTGATTGACGACCTAATATTTTATTTCGATGCGGATAACGACCAAACCTATCGATAATCGCTTTATGTTTATGCTCAAAGTCTAGGTTATTTTCATTACCAACATCCTCAAACAACTTAACCGCTTCACGATGAATAAGCTCAGATTCACTGTGCATAAACGGCATATAGATAAAAATACGTTGTTTAGCAGGCAATGCTTTATCAAAACCTTTTGCAATCGCAAACTGAGCCAAGGCTAACGCCATCGGGTCGCAGGAAAATGAATCGGCCTGATCACGATAAATATTACGCGAGAACTGATCTAATATAATGATCTCTGCCAAACTACCTAACGCCGTTGTACGCCAATCAGAAAGCTCCCCCGCCTTAGCTTTCTGATGTAGTTTTCCAAAACGTGTTTTGATCATAGCGTCAAGTAGCTCATCCTTTTGCCACCATTGCATAGGTTTAAGTTCAATAAACCAAAAGTCGATAATTTCTTCGTACATATTTATTTCCCTAGGCGTAGCTATCTACATTAACTATTTTTGTTCCAATTATATTCCATCTGCTTAGCTGTTTGTTCAGCGAGAGCCATCGAGCTCAAATCAGATAACAAATGTAAACTCATGTCGATACCTGCCGATATTCCGCCCGAAGTAATATATTTCCCATCACACACCCAGCGTTTATTTTCACGTACTTTTAGCTGAGGATAACCTGATCTTAAATCAGCGATATCTTCCCAATGTGTAGTAACAGAAACACCATCAAGCAACCCTGCTTCGGCCAATAAAAATGCACCGGTACATACCGAGACGGTTTTTGTCGTTGTTGCACTGCAATTAGCAATCCATTTAATGACATTGGCCTTTTTAACTTCTTCCGTATGCACACCACCAACAACAATTAATAGATCTAACAAAGGATGATTATCAAAACAATAATCGGGTGTCACCCAAAAGCCACCACGTGCTTTAACGGGCTGATCAGACTCAGCAATTAAAGCAATGCTCCAATCATTACTAGCTAACCGCTTGGCAGTACTTAGCACTTCAAAAGGACCTGAAAAATCAAGCACCTCGGCATTTTCATAAATATAGATACCAATATTCATTGTAGCTCCCCCGTTATTTATCTTTTTTCTGATGGCGTTAGCCTAAAAAAGCAAAACCTAACCCAACCGCGGCCATCGCTAAACCTAACTGCACACCAACACTAATAGTCGCCAGTACAAACCCAGTTACCGTATTGGTTTTAAATAAAACAGAAAAGAAAAACCCTGTTATTAGCAAAGCGACAACACTTGGGAAAAAACCTTCTCCAATAAATGCAGTTGCTAAGACATTGGCAACGATTGATAACAACACTCCAATAAAACAAACGCCTAATGTTGCTCCCTCTATCTTTAATATATTTGCCCCAACTTTAACTGGCACGACGGTGAACAGAAACAGCAAGCTAATAGCGATTAACACTTCCATATAATTACCCTATAAAGTTATATTTATTTACAGCGCTAAGGAGAGCTTTAAATAAGGCACTTCTGACTTATAAAAACGCTCACTACATTGTTGCATACCAAAGCGCGCATAGAACCCTAAAGCAGACTCTCTCGCATCACACCAGAAAGTGCTTGTATCGGTAGTTTTTAAAAAATCGATAATAAATGCCAATATTTTCGATCCGATCCCTTGATGCTGAAAATGGGGATCAGTTGCAAATTTTCTTAATCGCGCACACTTATCATGCAAATAAACCGAGGCAACACAGATCAATTTATCATCGATAAAAGCACCAAAATGAAGGCCTAATTCATCATCGTCTATTTTACAAAACTCAAGAGGTTTATTCGGCCATAACACTTGATGGCGAAGTGGCATCGTCTCTTGCCAAGTAATTGTTTTAATATCCATAATCCAATAATACCTCCTCCTTGAAGGCTAATAATTACAGTAGAAATACTTAATCGCATTATGTCCACTTTTATTACTGTAAAAGCCTTTTAAATAACAAATCATAAATAATGGGTGAAAAAACAGCTAAAGCAAAAACAATAATCACACCATAACTCAATAGCCCATTAGCCAACGAACTCTCTTTAGATAATGTTTTTTCTTTCGCTAGCGTGAAGTCAAAGTCAGAAAGTATCAGTGGTGTCCCTTGATGCACTAAACAATCGCGGGCCCCAGCACCAAGCGCCAACTCTTCAAACGCCCTTTGTTCAACCTGAGTGATTCCCCCCTCTAATTTTTCCATTGGGTGGATAATGATTAATGGTGATGCCGTTGCAAATCTCCCTTTAGTAGATTTATCAATGGCATATTTTAAGAGTTGTTCTGCCACAGGAAAGTCAGCGATCAATATTCGAGGGTGCTCAAAAGGCCTCAACAATTTAATGTTCTGGGCTGAGGTAAGGCGATTAACCTGCCCCCCGATACAAGCAATTACCTCATGCCCTTTTACATTAGTCCTGTATGCGATTAAAGCAGGCTCATCAAATATTGTACCGCGCGATTGATGCGTTATTATTATGCGTTTCTGCCATATTTGAACATACAGAACATTTTCCTTGAATAGCTTATTGAACACCCTTCTCACCTTTTATTACGCGATTTTTTTACTACTATTATCCAATGAATCACAGTTTACTAATGAGCTAATAACATTCATCGCCCACTCATTTTTATCCTGTGAATTAGGCAAGTCTTTAATATCACCATCCCAGACAGGACACATTGCGAAACATCGTTCAGCTAAGGTGATATTGATATAATTAACCAGGCTACTCTTATTTACCGCTTCAAAACTAAATTCATTCACATTACAACGCACCTCCCCCTGCAGGGTGCCTAATACCAACTCATCTTTTTCTCTGTATAAACCGCCGAGATTTTCTGATACAAACTTAAATTTCTCAGCCGTTTCAGGGCTTTCAACTTCAGCATACAAGACCATCGAGTTAATTACTTTAGATCCAGAAAATTGTGTCCATTTATAAGCACAAGCCACATTCAGATCACCAAATTGCCAAAAAAGAAATACACCAACAGTTGCGATGCCTAAGCCAATTTTCCAATCCCAAAAAGCAACAATCAACGCCAAAGGTAACATCAGCATGCCACTCATCTGACCTAGTGCAACGAGCATCATTAGTATGCGTCGATCTTTTTTATAATATTCTGAAATTTTACTACTATTCATTCAATCTCCTTATTCCAATATAGTTTTTGATGTGATTTAAATTTGGATTTGGAAGATGACTTTATGCAGCGTAAATACTGTCATTATCCAACCCAGGATTCCCCTTAAAAAATCAAATACTTAATCATTTTTAGACAAAGCGATTAACTCTCATATTTGGTGCTTTAAAAACAAAAAGTATCCCATTCGCAATCAATACATTACTCGAAACTATCTAAATCAATTTTATGCTCCCGAAGCACCTCACTGGCTTGCAGTTTTTTCTGTCCTGCAGCAACCGCCATCACTTTGGCAATCACTTCTGATATCTCACCTTTACTAATCCCCACTTTCTTCGCTTGACGTAAATAATAATGAGTACAAGGTTTGCAGTTCATCGCAATGGCAGCAGCTAACCCCACCAGCACCTCTGTTTTAGCATTCAGAAACTCATTCTCATGCGTTGAGGTATAGAACGCGTCATATTTCTCTTGTTGCTTTGAAGTAAGCATTACTCTTTCCTTGTTATTAATCGCTAAT